>CAXRGK010000098.1:0-4877 GCA_964230145.1 Burkholderiaceae bacterium
GCTGCAAAGCCTGTCCACTGGCATCCACCGAGGCAATCGCCTCACGCAGAACCGATTGCAGGGTTTCGGTGAACAGGTGTTCCTGGTAGACCGACACTTCGCCCTTCATCCACGATTGCCCCACCAGAATGCACAGTGGTGCAACCAGTTGATCCACCACGTGCCCCAGACCGTGGCGCAGGATTTGCTGCTGCAAGGCTTGACGGATCAGCTCGGTCTGATCGGAAACCAGCCAACGCACCCAGACCTCAGCGTCCTCCAGCTCTGCAACTGCGACCGCAGCGCCCTGGCGGCGGGATATGACCGGATCGGCGTGATTGCCCTGCAGCAGACCCTGCAACTGCACCAGCGGCAAAGACACCACCTTGCCGGGCCGATGGCCGGCGTCCAGCAGGCGCTTGAGCAGACGCAGACGTTGCAGCTGATCGTGCGGGTAAGCACGCTCCCCCAGCGGGTCACGCCGGGGTTGCGGGAAGCCGTACCGGCGCTCCCAGACACGCAAGGTGTCCTTGCCAAGCCCGGTTTCCCGCTCGACTTCGGCAATGGACCAGGTCTTTTCTGTCATGGGCAAATCACCTGTTGAGTTGCTGGCCAGCATGTTCATTTGCGTACGGTTGCATGTGTTTTCCAGACTTGTCCGGGTCATTTTCCCATTCTTGGACAGTTCATCGGCTTCAGCATACAATGAATTTGTCTAGGACAAAACAAGGAAGCGTCATGAAAGTCGCCATCGTGGGGTCGGGCATATCCGGGCTGGCCGCTGCCCACCGTTTGCGCCAGCATGCGCACGTCACCTTGTTCGAGGCCGGAAGTTACTTTGGCGGCCACACCCACACCGTGGACCTGACACTGCCAACACCCCAGGGCACCCAATCCTGGGGGGTGGACACCGGTTTTCTCGTCTTCAACGAACGCACCTATCCCCAGCTGATTGCCCTGCTCGCCGAGCTGAACGTCGAAACTGCCCCTTCGGACATGTCGTTTTCGGTGCAGGTGCCAGGTGCACGGGGCACCGAACCACTGGAGTGGAGCGGCAGCAACCTGGCCACGGTGTTCGCGCAAAAGCGCAATCTGCTCAGCCCACGATTCCTGGGCATGCTCAGCGATCTTTTGCGTTTCAACCGCCTGTGCACCCGCCTGGCCGTCGAGGGCAAGGATGCCGAACTGGCCGAGCCGCTGCAGGCTTTTCTGGAGCGCCATCGTTTCGGCAACGCCTTCCGGGACTGGTATTTCCTGCCCATGCTCGGTTGCATCTGGAGTTGCCCGACCGACCAGATGCTGCAGTTCCCGGTGGCCACCATGATCCGGTTCTGCCACAACCACGGCCTCCTGCAGGTCAATGACCGCCCGCAGTGGCACACCGTGGTGGGCGGCGCACGGCACTACGTCGAAAAGATCGTCGCAGGCATCCCCGATGCACGTCTGAACACACCCGTGCGCCAGATCGAGCGCGATGCGGCAGGCGTGACCCTGCACACCGACCGCGGCAGCGAGCGCTTTGACCATGTGGTGCTGGCCGCGCACTCTGACCAGTCGCTCGCCATGTTGCGCCAGCCCAGCGAGGCCGAGGCCGAGGTGCTGGGCGCCATCCGCTACCAGCCCAACCTGGCCGTGCTGCACACCGACACCTCGGTGCTGCCCTCGCGCCCGGCCGCCTGGGCCGCCTGGAACTACGAACGCGCCGCCGATGACCAGAAGGAATCGAGCCGCGTGTGCCTGCACTATTTGCTCAACAAGCTGCAGCCCATGCCGTTCGATCAGCCCATTGTGGAATCACTCAACCCCGTACGCCCGATCGCCCGAGACCAGATCCTGGCCGAATTTGAATACAGCCATCCGGTGTTCGACCTCGCGGCCATCGAGGCGCAAAGGCGCGTGCCCGAGCTGCAGGGCGAGCACCACACCTGGTACTGCGGTGCCTGGACCGGCTACGGCTTTCACGAAGACGGCCTCAAGTCCGGACTGGCCGCAGCCGATGCCCTGCTGGCGCACACGCGCCAGGCACGCAAGGCCGCCGCATGACGCAAAACGCCGTCGCACACATCGGTTTTGGCCAGGTGCGGCACACACGCCTGCGCCCGCGGCGGCACGCCTTTGCATACGACACCTTCTTTCTGATGCTGCCGATGCGCCAGCTGGACCAGCCAGCAGCAATGGGTGGTCTGGCCGTGAACCGCCGCGCAGCGATCAGCTTTTTTGACTGCGACCACGGCGACGGCCGAGGTCCGCAGGCAGGCGGTGCACTGGCCTGGCTGATGGAGATGCTGCAACGCGAAGGCATCCACGATGCGGACGGCGAGGTCTGGCTGCACACCTACCCCCGCATGCTGGGCTACACCTTCAAGCCCGTCAGCTTCTGGTACTGCCACCGCGCCGACGGCAGCCTGCGCGCCATCGTGGCCGAGGTCAACAACACCTTTGGCGAGCGCCACTGCTACCTGCTCGATGCGCCAGGCTACGGCACCGAGTTGCTGGCCCGAAAGTGCTTCCACGTCTCACCGTTTTGCCGCGTCGAGGGCCGCTACCGATTTCGTTTCATGCGCACGCAGCGCGATGGACAGCAGCGCACCGTGGTGCGCGTGGACCACGACGATGCCGAAGGCCCACTGATCCAGACCAGCGTGAGCGGCACGCTGCAAGCCATCAGCCCAGCAGCGCTGCAACGCGCGCTCTGGCGCTACCCCGCCATGACGCTGATGGTCATGGCCCGTATCCACTGGCAGGCGCTGCAGCTGTGGCTCAAGCGCGTGCGGTTTTTCCGCAAACCACCTGCCCCCGACCAATTCGTGACCCGTTCCTGACCCGCCAGCGAGGCCTCCATGAACACTTTGACTGCCACCGCCCAGAACACCCTGCAACTGCCCGAACGTGCACCTGCCGCCGCGCGCACCGTGTTTCGCCTGTTGCAGCAACTGCGCCACGGCTCGCTCACGCTCCAGCTGCCCGACGGCAGTGTGCAGACCGTGGGCGACGGCCAAGGCCCGCATGTGAGCGTGCACATGCACAACTGGAAACCCTTTGGCGCCGCCCTCAAGTCCGGGGACATCGGATTTGCCGAAAGCTACATCGCCGGCGACTGGACCACGCCCCAGCTGGCCCCGCTGCTGGGGCTGCTGCTGGCCAACCGCAAGGCGCTCGACGACGTGATCCACGGTTCCTGGGCCGGCCGCCTGCTTTATCGGCTGCGCCATCTGCTCAACCGCAACACCAAGAGCAACAGCCGCAAGAACATCCATGCCCACTACGACCTGGGCAACGGCTTTTACCGGCTGTGGCTGGATGGCACGATGAACTATTCGTCGGCGTGGTTTCGCGACGACAAGACACAGGACATGCGCGACGCGCAAGACGCCAAGGTGCGCCGCGCACTGCACATGGCGGGCGTGCGACGCGGCCACCGCGTGCTGGAAATCGGTTGCGGCTGGGGCGCCCTGGCCGAAAAGGCCACAAAGGAATTCGGCGCTCGTGTCACGGGCGTCACCCTTTCGACTGAACAGCTGGCCTGGGCAGAGGAACTTCTGGCCGCACAAGGCCTGGCCGAGCAGGCCGACCTGCGGCTGCAGGATTACCGCGACATTGATGACGGCCCCTACGACGCCATTTGCTCGATCGAAATGATCGAGGCCGTCGGCCGTGAATACTGGCCCACCTATTTTCAGAACGTGGCCCGCTTGCTCAAACCGGGCGGTCGGGCCTGCATCCAGAGCATCATGATCCAGGACGGGCTGTTTGAACGCTACATCCGGTCAACCGACTTCATCCAGCAGTACATCTTCCCCGGTGGCTGCCTGCCCTGCCCCAGCGAATTCAGGCGCGAAGCCCAGGCCGCCGGCCTGAAGGTGGTGGACGAACTGGCCTTTGGGCCCGATTACGCTGAAACCTGCCGCCGCTGGCGCGCCGACTTCCTCGCGCGCAAGGACGAAGTGCTGGCCCTGGGCTTTGACGAGCGATTCATCCGCATTTGGGAGTTCTACCTGGCCTATTGCGAGGCCGGCTTCGACGCCGGAGACATCGATGTGGTGCAGTACACGCTGGCGCGCTGACCGCGCCTGGCTGCTGGCGCTGGGGCTGCTGCTGTCGGCTGCGCAGGCACTGGCCCACCCGCAACTGCCAGGCAGCCGCCTGCAAGGCGAAGCCACCCTGCGTTACTTTGGCCTGCGCGTTTACCACGCCAGGCTCTGGACCCTGCCCGACTTTCGTGCCAACCAACCGGCCGATCAGCCCCTGGTGCTGGAACTCGAATACCTGCGAAACCTCAAGGGCAACGCGATCGCTGAGCGCTCGCTGCAGGAGATGCAGCGCGCAGGCAGCATCCCCGAAGCGCAAGCGCAGCGCTGGCTGGCCGAGATGCAGCGCATCTTTCCCGATGTGAAGTCCGGTGACCGCATCAGCGGACAGCTCTTGCCGGGCCACGGCGTGCGCTTTTGGCACAACGGACGCCTGGCAGGCCAGATGGACGACGCCCTGTTTGCGCGGCGGTTCTTCGGCATCTGGCTGGCCTCCACCACCTCGGAACCCGACATGCGCCTGGCCTTGCTGGGACAGGCCGAGGCCGGCCTGCCCCGATGAGAACCCCCATCCACCCAGCACACCCCACGGCCACCACAGCCGGCTTGCGGCACGGCCCGCGCACTGGCCTCGGCTACGGCCTGCTCGGCCTTGCGCTCGCCTTTGTCGCCCTGCCCCTGTATGTCCACCTCCCCAATGTCTATGCCAGCCGCTATGGCTTGTCACTGACCACGCTGGGCGGGGTGCTCCTGCTGGCCCGCCTGTTTGACGCCGTGACCGACCCCTGGCTGGGCCGGCTGGGGGACAGGCTGTACGCACGTTCACCGCGCCATGTGCTGTTCGCCGGGGCGATTGCAGGCGTGCTGCTG
>CAXRGK010000099.1:0-7882 GCA_964230145.1 Burkholderiaceae bacterium
GACCCGAAGGTCGCTTTTTTCATGCCCATGCCGCTGCGGGGCACGGCTGGGTGCTGCTCAGCGGCCCAGCGGCGGCTGGCTCAGGCGCTTGAGCTCTTCTTCGGAGATGTCCTCGAACACCCGCACCACCTTGGCCACGCCACTGATGCCACGTGCGATGTCGGTGGCGCGCTGGGCCTCGCGGGCCGTGACACGCCCCATCAGGTAAACGATGCCCCGTTCGGTGACCACCTTGACCGCACTGGCCTGCAGGTCCTTGGCGTCCACAAAGGCCGCCTTGACCTGGCCGGTCGTCACGGTGTCCTTGGTGCGCTGCGACAGGCTGCTGGGTGCGCCAATGGCCAGGTCATTGACGACGTCCTTGACGTTCTCCTGGCTCTGGGCCAGCAAGGTCGCCCGCGAGCGGTCCGCATCGTTGCGGACTTCACCGGTCAGCAGCACACGGCGGTTGTAGCTGGTGACGTTCAGGTGCACACGTTCACCCAGCTCCTTGTTCACCGCGTTGGCAACCTTGAGTTCGATGGCTTCATCTTCCAGCTGCGTGCCGGAGGTACGGCGGTCCACCGCCACCAGGCCACCGACCACAGCGCCCCCCACCACCAAGGGTGCACAACCGGACAGCAGACTGACGCCGGCCACAGTGGCCAGCAGGACTTTTTGAAGTTGCAGTTTCATCACATCGGCTCCTGTTCACCCAGCAATTGGGTGTCGATTCCATCACACAGACAGTGCAGCACCAGTTGCTGCACCTCACGTACCCGTGCGGCCCGCTCGTGGGGCACGCACACATGCACATCCGTTTCCCGCAGCAGCCGCGCCACGGCTCCGCCACTGCCGCCCGTGATCGCCAGGACGGTCATCTCCCGGTCATGTGCAGCGCGAACCGCCTGAGCCAGCACAGACTCGTCGCCATGGGCGGAAATCAGCACCAGCACATCACCAGCCTGTCCCAGCGCATGAACCTGACGGGACAAACCTTCATCTCCCGACCAGGCCGAGGCCCACACGGCATCGGCTCCCAGGGTCACAGCGGCCAGTCCGGGACGCTCGCGCTCGAAACCACCCACCAGCAAACCCGTCAGGTATTGCGCCAGGGCGATGGAGGTCCCGCCCCCGGCCACCAGCACCTTGCCGCCACCGGTCACGCTGGCCAGCAAGGCCTGCACGGCCGCATCCACCGGCTTGGCCAGGGTTTCCGAGACCTGGTAATACAGGTCGGCGCTGTCGATGAAATGCTGTTGAATGCGCAGCTCTTGCATGGCGCGGATCATACCCGGGCCCGCAGCACGCCCCATGGAAAAACCGTCCGACTGGGCGGACTCAAGCGTGACAAGCTGTGACGCTCAAGCTGCATCAAAAGCCGCTGGCAGCCAGACCGGGCCTGCGCCCTCGAGCAGCACCACATCGAAACGCACGGGCGGCAGACGCTGCCAGCGCAACAGGTAATGCTGCGCGGCCCGCACGATCCGCGCACGCTTGGCGGCGCCAATGCTGGCCCCGGCGCCGCCATGGTCGATGCGGCTGCGCTGGCGCACTTCGACAAACACCACCGTACCGTCTGCGGCCTGCATGACGAGGTCGATCTCGGCGGCCCCGCGTCCAGGCATCCGATAATTGCGCACCAGCAAGCGCAGGCCACGGGCCTGCAACATGTCCAGTGCCGCGTCTTCGGCCGCATCACCGCGGGCCTTGGTGCTGCGACGACCTTTTCCCTGTCCCTGTTGGAGCATTGGCATGATTTCTTCCTCCCTGAGCACCAGCTTCGCCCATGCACTGCAGGCGGCGCAGGATGCAGCCGGGGCCCAGCAGCACCCGACGCACACACTGTATGTGGTGGCCACCCCGATTGGCAACCTGGCCGACATCAGCCTGCGCGCCCTGCATGTGCTGGGCCTGGTCGATGCCATAGCCTGCGAGGACACGCGACACACCCAGCAAATGCTGCGCGCCTACGGGCTGGAGCGCCCAGGTGCACAACTGCTGGCCGTGCACCAGCACAACGAAGCCGAAGCAGCACAGGCTGTACTGGACCGGCTGGCTCAGGGCCAGCGCATCGCCTACGTCAGCGATGCCGGCACCCCCGCCATCAGCGACCCGGGCGCCCGGCTGGTGCAGGCCGCGCGAGGCGCTGGCCACCGCATCATGCCCCTGCCCGGCGCCAGCAGCATCACCACCCTGCTCAGTGCGACCGGCATGACGGGCGATGGCTTTGTCTTCACCGGTTTTCTGCCCAGCAAGGCCACCGAACGCCAGCAGGCCGTTGCCACCCTTGCACAGGAGCAGCGTGCCGTGGTGCTGCTCGAAGCGCCTCACCGCATCGGCGCCCTGGCCGAGGCTTTGTCCGTGCTGGGCGAGCGCCCGGTGACGATTGGCCGGGAACTGACCAAACAGTTCGAACAGATCGAAACCCTGCCGGCGCGCGCCTTGCCCCAGTGGCTGGCCGAACGGCCCGAGCACCAGCGTGGCGAATTCGTGCTGGTGGTGCATGACCAGGCGGTGGCCACCACGCAAGGTGAAGGCGAGCGGGTGCTGCAGTGCCTGCTGGCCGAATTGCCTGTGAAAACCGCCGTCAAGCTGGCCGCTGAAATTTCAGGTGAGCCACGCAACGCGCTGTACGAGCGGGCATTGGCCCTGAAGAAAGACCTCTGAGACACCAACGCCCCGGCGAGCAGGGGTTTCAGCAGGTCCGGCCATCCAAGGCCTTGCCCGATCAAATCTCGATCTTGGAGCCCAGTTCCACCACCGCGTTGGTCGGCAGGTTCAGGAACTCGGCCGCCGCACTGGCGTTGTGGTGCATCTGCGCAAACAGCTTCTCACGCCAGGGGGCCATGCCGCTGCCGATCGTGGGAATCACGATGTCGCGGGACAGAAAATAGCTGGTGGTCATCGCATCAAGGCTGTAGCCCTGGTTCTGATGCTGCGACAGGGCCGTCGGCAGGTCCGGGTCGTCCTTGAAACCGTAGTTGACAATCACTTGCCAGCATTCGTGGCCCAGTGGCGTGATCTCCAACCGCTTGTCCGCCTCCATGCGTGGCACCTCATGGCTGCGCACGGTCACAAAAAGGTTCTGCTGGTGCAGGATCTTGTTGTGTTTGAGGTTGTGCAGCAGTGCATTGGGCACATTGCCGGGTTCGGCCGTCATGAACACGGCCGTGCCCTCCACCCGTGCAGGCGGCGCAATGAACACGGCCTCCAGGAAGTCGCTGAGCCTGAGGGCGTCTGACCGCAAGGATTCGTTGAGCAACCGGCGTCCGTCGTACCAGGTGAGCATCAGCACGAAAACAGCACCGCCAATCACCAGCGGGAACCAGCCACCATCGAACAGCTTGAGCAGGTTGGACGCCCAGAAGGCCAGATCAACCACAAAGAAAAAGCCGGTGGCCCCGATGCACAGCGCCAGCGGCAGTTTCCAGGCATAGCGGATGACAAAGAAGGTCAGCACGGTGGTGATCAGCATGTCGGTGCAGACCGCAATGCCATAGGCTGCCGCCAGATTGCTTGATGAGCGGAACATGCCCACAGCCAGCACGATCGACACAAACAGGCCCCAGTTCACAAAGGGCATGTAGATCTGACCGGTGTCGGTTTCGCTGGTGTGCAGCACCTGCAGGCGCGGCAGAAAACCCAGCTGGATGACCTGTTTGGTGACGCTGAACGCGCCCGAAATCAGGGCCTGCGAGGCGATCACGGTGGCCATGGTGGCCAGTCCCACCAGCGGCAGCAAGGCCCAGTCTGGCGCCATCATGAAGAAGGGGTTTTTGACGGCCTCAGGCTCGGCCAGCAGCAGCGCCCCCTGCCCGAAATAGTTGAGGGTGAGGGCCGGCATGACCACTGAAAACCAGGCCAGACGGATGGGCTTTTTGCCAAAGTGGCCCATGTCGGCGTACAGCGCCTCGCCACCCGTGACGCACAGGACCACTGCACCCAAAATGATGAAGGTGGTGCCGGTGTGGTTCCAGATGAATCCCAGTGCGTAGTGCGGACTGATGGCCCAGAGGATTTGCGGGTGGTGCGCAATGTGCGACAAACCCAGCAGCGCAATCACCCCAAACCAGATCAGGGTGATCGGACCGAAAAACTTGCCGATGCCAGCCGTTCCCCGTTTTTGCACCCAGAAGAGCGCCAGCAGGATGATGAGCGTCAGAGGGATGACCGATTTCTTGAAGGCCGGCGACACCACTTCCAGCCCTTCGACCGCCGACAGCACCGAAATCGCCGGTGTGATCACGCCATCGCCGTAAAACAGACAGGTCCCAAAAATGCCGACGATGAGCAGCACCTTGCGCAGCTCAGGCCGGTCTCTGACCGACTGGGATGCCAGCGCCAGCATGGCCACCAGTCCGCCTTCACCGTGGTTATCGGCACGCAGCACCAAGCTCACATACTTGACCGACACGATGGTGGTCAGGGTCCAGAAAAAGATGGACAGGATGCCGAAGACGTTGTCCGGCGTGAATGGCACATGGCCTGAACCGAACACTTCTTTCATGGCGTACAGCACGCTGGTGCCGATATCGCCGTACACGACGCCGATGGCGCCCAGGGTCAGGGCCGCCAGAGAGGATTTTGTCGATGACACAAAAAACAGCCTGACCGGGGGTCAGGCTCCAGAACGCAGGAAGTGCCTATTTTGCGCCTGCCAGCCTGGGGTGTCACCCACGATGGCGAGGCAATGTTGCGGCGCAACAACCAACACTTTTGATTTACTCGTACACCTCGGCTTCGGGGTCGGTGGCCTCGAGTTCGTAGCTGGCCGCCAGCATGGCCAGACGTGCGATGACGCCGTACATGTAAAAACGGTTGGGCACGCTGGCGCCGGGTTTGACGCCCGGCTGGGGCAGGTGAGCACTCTCATCGAAAGCCAGTGGCACAAAGCTTGCGCCCGGCGCGTTGAGGTTTTCGTCAATGCCGCGCTCGGCGTGCACACGATAGAAGCCGCCGACCACGTAGCGGTCCATCATGTAGACCACTGGCTCGGCCACCGCATCATTGATGCGCTCATGGGTGAGCACGCCTTCCTGAATGATCACGTCGCTCACTTCCTGACCGTCCTTGATGACGCTCATCTTGTTGCGCGTCTTGCGGTTGAGCTGGTCCAGGTCGGAGACGTCACGCACGGTCATGATGCCCATGCCATAGGTCCCGTTGTCGGCCTTGACCACGACAAAGGGCTTCTCGTTGATGCCGTATTCCTTGTACTTGCGCTTGATCTTGGTGAGCAACGCATCCACATTGCTGCGCAGGCATTCCATGCCGGTGCCCTCGGCAAAGTTGACCTCGCCGCACTGGTTGAACATCGGGTTGATCAACCAGGGGTCGATGCCCAGCATCTTGCCAAAGCGCTTGGCCACTTCCTCGTAGCTCTGGAAATGGGTGCTCTTGCGGCGCACGCTCCAGCCCGCGTGCAGCGGCGGCAGCAAAAACTGCTCGTGCAGCTCTTCGAGAATGCCCGGGGCCCCCGCCGACAGGTCGTTGTTGAGCAGGATGGTGCAGGGATCGAAGTCCTTGAGGCCCAGGCGGCGCTTGCTGCGCACCACCGGTTCGAGCACGATGGTCTCGCCGTTGGGCAGGGTGATCGGCGTGACGTCCTTGATCTCGGGGTTGATCGAGCCGATGCGCACATTCAGGCCGGCGGTGCTGAAGATGCGCTGCAGCTGCAGCACATTGGTCAGGTAGAAGGTGTTGCGGGTGTGGTTCTCTGGAATGATCAGCAGGTTCTTGGCTTCGGGGCAGATCTTCTCGATCGCCGCCTGCGCCGCCTGCACCGCCAGCGGCAGCATGGCCGTGGTCAGGTTGTTCCAGCCACCCGGGAACAGGTTGGTGTCCACCGGCGCGAGCTTGAAGCCTGCATTGCGGATGTCGACCGAGGTGTAGATGGGCGGCGTGTGCTCCATCCACTCCAAACGGAACCAGCGCTCGATCGCCGGCATCGAGTCCAGGATGCGCTGCTCCAGCTCGTTGATGGGACCGGTGAGCGCAGTGACAAGGTGAGGAACCATGAAGCAGGCCTTTTTTGGGTATTCAAACCCGACTATATGGGGTCACATCCCCGGATCACAAGCACGCGCACGACAGACCCATGGCCTGCGTGCACCGCATCACTGGCGGACTTCGCCTTCGCCCAGCACCACGTACTTGAGCGAGGTCAAACCCTCGATGCCCACCGGACCGCGGGCGTGGAATTTGTCGGTGGAAATGCCGATCTCGGCGCCCAGCCCGTATTCAAAGCCATCGGCAAAACGGGTGCTGGCGTTGACCATGACGCTCGACGAATCCACCTCGCGCAGGAAGCGCTGCGCATGCATGTGGTCGCGCGTGAGGATGGCGTCGGTGTGGTGGCTGCTGTAGTGGTTGATGTGGGCGATCGCTTCGTCCAGACCCGCCACCACCTTGACGCTGATGATGGGCGCGAGGTACTCCTCAAACCAGTCCTGCTCGGTGGCGTCTTTCACATTCGCACCGGGTACGGCCGCCAGAATGGCCTTGGCCTCGGGGCAGCAACGCATCTCCACGCCCTTGGCGGCATAGACCGCGCCGATCTTCGGCAAAAACCCGGCCGCGACGCCACGGGCCACCAGCAAGCCTTCGCTGGCGTTGCAGGGGCTGTACTTTTGCGTCTTGGCATTGTCGGCCACCTTGACGGCCATGTCGATGTCGCAGGGGTCATCCACATAGGTGTGGCAGTTGCCGTCCAGGTGCTTGATGACCGGCACCTTGGCCTCGGCGCTGATGCGCTCGATCAGACCTTTGCCGCCGCGCGGAATGATCACGTCCACAAATTGAGGCATGGTGATCAGCTGGCCCACCGCCGCACGGTCGGTGGTCTGCACCAGCTGCACGGCATCGACCGGGAGGCCGGCGTCCACCAGCGCCTGCTGCACCAGACGGGCCAGCGCCTTGTTGGACTCGATCGCCTCGGAGCCGCCGCGCAGGATGCAGGCATTGCCGCTCTTGATCGAGAGGCTTGCTGCTTCAATGGTCACATTGGGCCGGCTCTCGAAGATCATGCCGAACACGCCGATCGGCACCCGCATCTGGCCCACGCGGATGCCGCTGGGCTGCTGCTTCATGCCGATGATCTCGCCGATCACATCGGGCATGGCCGCAAGCTGCTCGCAGCCCTGAGCGCAGGTCTCCAGCACCTTGGGGGTGAGTTTGAGGCGGTCCACCATCGGCTCGGCCAGGCCCGCGGCGCGCGCGCGCTCCAGGTCTTTGGCGTTATTCACCTGCAGGGCGTCCACGTTCTCGCGCAGCAAAGCCGCGAGGCGGCGCAGCGCATGGTTCTTGACGGCGGCCGAGGCCTTGGCCATCTGGCTTGATGCCTGTTTGGCCTGCAGACCCAGTGTCTGCATGTGCTCGGTGGTGTTCAGGGCGTTCATGGGCTGATTTTCTCACCTTCTGACCTTGCAGCTGGCTTGAGGGCCAAGCTTCGGGCCATTCGCACGCGGGGGCGCGCTCCTACAGTCGACAGCAGCGAGCCGAGTTGCCCTTGTAGGAGCCCGCCCCTGCGGGCGAATGAGGCATAGACCATGGCAGACCATTTTGTTCGCGAGCAGGAGCGCGCGCCTACGGACAGCAACGCTCAACGCACCATGCACATGCGGGCAAAGCGCAGCGCCAGACGGTGCAGGGCCTGCCAGCCGTCCTGGGGCCAGTCGGGCACGTTCAGGCCTTTGACGATGCCGTCCACCTGATGCGCCGACTGCAGCAGGTTGTTGAGCCGGGCCGGGCTCAGTCGCGGCAGCACCCGTTCGAACAGGCGCTCGCGCGGCCCCCAGATGCGCTGGGCCTTGAGCGCCATCGGCAGCGGTTGGCCCGCGGCCATCGCGTCTTTCACGCGCTTGAGGGCGCGGATGTCTTCGGCCAGGGTGTAGTGCACCAG
>CAXRGK010000100.1:0-2085 GCA_964230145.1 Burkholderiaceae bacterium
TGCCCGGCCAGCAGCCCTACCAGGGCGTGGTGCCGCTGTTCGGTGATCAGGGGGAAAAACTCGAAAACCTGAGCGAGGTGCTGGAGCACTACATGCTGCAGTCCGAGCAGCTCGACACGGTGCTGGTGTTGGCGGCCGACGACAAGGTGGCGTCAGGCCTGCTGATCCAGCGCCTGCCGGTGGAAGGGGAAGGCAATCTGGCCGGCAAGAGCGATTCGGTCGCACGCGAGGCCGTGCTGGGCGAGAGTGAAGACTTCAGCCGCATCGCCATTCTGGCCAAGAGCCTCAAGCGTGAGGAACTGCTCGCCCTGGATGCAGAAACCATTTTGCATCGCCTGTTCTGGGAAGAACCGCTGGCCCGCTTTGAGCCTCTGCTCGGCGAAGCGGGGCCCCGTTTTGCCTGCTCCTGCAGTCGCGAGCGTGTGGGGCAGATGATCCGCAGCCTGGGTACCACCGAGGTCGAGAGCATCCTGGCAGAGCAAGGTCAGGTCGAGGTCGGTTGTGATTTTTGCGGAGCGCAGTACCGCTTCGATCCGGTCGATGCGGCAGGGCTGTTCACGGCTGCGGTCAACACGCCCGATACCGACGGTTCGCTGCACTGAGTCCTTGTACTGAATTTTTGTGAGACTGCGCCCCTGCGCGCGAATACCTTCGGCCGCGGGGGCGGCCTCCTACAACGGGTGTTGGCGCAGCAGTCCGGTGAACAGTTTGTGCTCGCAGTCCGGGTCGCTGCATTTCTCGCATGACCAGGGGGTACGGCCCCGGTTCAGATCGAACTGGGCCTGTTCTCGGGTCTGTTGTGCCCTGGCGTCGGGTGCCGGCAGCCCCAGCGCCAGCAGCGCATTGGCCAGCCGGCTGGGCCCTGCACCATAAATCACGCGGTACGGCAAGCCCAGTGCATGCAGTTGCTCGCGCAACGCGCTGTCCTGGCGTGCTTTTGTTGCGGGATCGACCGTGGCGTTGCCGGGTTGGTCCAGACCCATCAGCAGCGCAAAGTCATGGCTGTCCGAAGGTGCCGCTTCGGCAGACACGCGAGACAGGGGAAATGCGGCAAGGGTGGTGGACAACCGACTGGCCAGTTCTGCGGCGCCGGTCTCTGCGGCGCCCAGCACCACGATGCTGCGGGGCAGCTGCACCATGACCGCCTACTTGGTGATCTGTACGAAGATTTCGTTGGGCTTGACCATGCCCAATTCGTGACGGGCCCGCTCTTCCACCATGTTCAGACCCTCCTTGAGGTCGTTGACCTCGGCGCTGAGTTGCTCATTGGTGTGGCGGGCTTGATCGTTGGCCGCCTTTTTCTGCAGCACCTTTTGCTCCAGTTCAGACACATGGGACAGGCTGCCCCGCCCAAACCAGAGCTGGCCCTGCAGCACAAGCAGCAAGGCGGCCAGCACGATCGGGACGAGGCGGTTGCCCACGGTGGAGGGTGCTTACTTGAGGTTGTAGAACGCAGCGCGGCCCGGGTACACGGCCACATCGCCCAGGTCTTCCTCGATGCGCAGCAGCTGGTTGTACTTGGCCATGCGGTCCGAGCGCGACAGCGAACCGGTCTTGATCTGGCCGGCGTTCAGGCCGACAGCGATGTCGGAGATGGTCGAGTCTTCGGTCTCACCCGAGCGGTGGCTGATCACGGCGGTGTAGCCGGCGCGCTTGGCCATCTCGATGGCTTCAAACGTTTCGGTCAGGGTGCCGATCTGGTTGATCTTGATGAGGATCGAGTTGGCGATGCCCTTGTCGATGCCTTCTTTCAGGATCTTGGTGTTGGTCACGAACAGGTCGTCGCCCACCAGCTGCACTTTCTGGCCCAGACGCTCGGTCAGCAGCTTCCAGCCAGCCCAGTCGTTCTCGGCCATGCCGTCTTCGATCGACACGATCGGGAAGCGATCGACCAGGGTGGCGAGGTAGTCGGTAAAGCCGTCGGCGCTGAGGGTCAGGCCTTCGCCGGCGAGCACGTACTGGCCATCCTTGTAGAACTCGCTGGCGGCGCAGTCCAGGCCCAGGGCGATCTGGGTGGCGGCTTCGTAGCCGGCATTGGCGATGGCGTCCAGGATCATCTGGATGGCGGCCACGTGGCTTTCGACG
>CAXRGK010000101.1:0-6088 GCA_964230145.1 Burkholderiaceae bacterium
GCGGCACCGGCCGCCAGGCGATCGCCAGCACCCGAAAGCCCTCGTCTTCGAGCGCATGGCAGGTGGCGCGCACCTGTGCCAGCGCAGCGTCATCGAGCGGCTGCTGCGCGTCGCCGGCCTCATACGCGGTGCACAGCTTGAGGATGTCGTCGGGTGCGCCCTTGACCACGAGCTCGCGCTCGCCAGAGCGTTCGAGCAGCACCGACACACGCCGGCGCTCGAAGTCAAACGGCACCTCGTCGATCTTGGTCCAGACGCTCGCATCGAAAGTCCGGTGCTGCAGGATGGCCTCGTCCAGCGGGCTGCGCAGGCCACTCTCGAAATGGCTGTTGAGCCAGGCCAGTTCCAGCGAACGCTCGCTCACCCGACCCAATGGGTCCACATGCTGTTCCATGCGGATGTGCGCTTCGGTCAGGGTGCCGGTTTTGTCGGTGCAGAGCACATCCATCGAGCCCAGGTCCTGAATGGCCGAGGGCCGCTTGACCACGATGCCCTGCTGCGCCATGCGCATGGCCCCGCGCGAAAGCGTGACCGACACCACCATGGGCAACAGCTCCGGCGTCAGGCCCACCGCCAGCGCCACGGCAAACAAAAAGGATTCGAGCAGCGGCCGCCCCATCAGGCCATTGATCAGCAACACGAACAGCACCAGCAAAAAGGTCAGCCGCAAAATCAGCATGCCAAAGCGCCGCATGCCCAGCTCAAACGACGTGGGCTCGGGTTCCTGCGTCAGGCTGTGGGCCACCTCGCCCATGGCGGTGCCGGCGCCGGTGCGCACCAGCACCACCTGCGCCATGCCGCTGACCACCGAGGAGCCCATGAACACCGCATGCGTGGCGTCCTCCATGTCGGCCATCGCGGTCATGCCCTCGGGCATGTGCGCATGCTTTTCCACCGGGTACGACTCGCCAGTCAGCACCGACTGGTTGACGAAAAAGTCGCGCGCCTGCAGCACCAGTGCGTCGGCCGGCACCAGGTCGCCGGCGGCCACCCGCACCACATCGCCCGGCACCAGATCGGCCACCGGGTGCTCCTGCCATTGCCCGTCGCGCAAAACCGTGGCGCGCACCGCCACCGACTGCCGCAGGCGCTCCACCACCTGGCCCGCACGCAGCTCCTGCCAGAAATCCAGGGTCACGCTCAGCAGCACGATGCAGGCGATGATGAGGAAGTTGGTCACCTCGCCCGTGGCGGCCGACACGGCGCTGGCCAGCAACAGGGTCAGCACCAGCGGGTTGCGAAAGTGCCGCAGGTACTGCCGCCAGCCGGGCAAGGCCGGCGCCTGGCCAAAACGGTTGGGCCCCACTTCGGCCAGACGCTGCTGCGCCTGATCCGAACGCAGCCCCTGGGCCACGGACGCGCCGCGCAGCGCATCCAGCTGCGGCACATCGCGCCACCAGTCCTGTTGCGGGGTGTTGCTCATGTCGGCATCCTCGGGCATTGCCGCACGCCCGAATTGACAGACATCAAGCCATCTACAATTTTCCAGGACGCTTTGCCCGCACTGTCTAAGATGCCACCATGCTGATTGAAACCCTGATCGCCTCGCGCGACGTCGGACGCCTGAACACCATCGTGGGTGTGCTGGTGCGCCACGGGCTGGGCGATGTGGTGCACCGCCTGGGGCTGGCCGACAAGCTGGAGCGGGCCGGCCAAGCCGTGATGAAGCCCCACGCCGCCGATCTGGCGCGCCTGGAGCCCCCGGTGCAGGCACGTCTGGCCATGGAAGAGTTGGGGCCCACCTTCGTCAAGCTCGGCCAGATCCTGGCCGGCCGGGCCGACCTGTTCGGCCCGGAATGGATCACCGAATTCGAAAAACTCCACAGCCATGTGCCCGCCGTGCCGCTGTCGGAACTGCGCCCGCAGCTGCGCGAAGACCTGGGTGACGAGCCCGAAGCGGTGTTTGCCCGCTTCGACACCGAGCCCCTGGCCGCTGCCTCGATCGCGCAGGTGCACCGCGCGCAGCTCAAAGATGGCACCGAAGTCATTGTCAAAATCCGCCGTCCGGGCATTGCCGACACCATCGCCGCCGACCTGCGCCTGCTGGGCCGGCTGGCGGCACTGGCCGAACAGCAGCTGCCCTGGCTCAAGCCCTACCGGCCGCAACAGCTGGTGAAGGAACTGGCCAAATCATTGCAGCGCGAACTCGATCTGGCCAGCGAATGCCGCAACGCCGAGCGCATCGCCAAGAACATGGCCGAGATGCCCTGGATCGTGGTGCCCAAAGTGCACTGGGACCACACCCACGAGCGTGTGAATGTCCAGGACTTCATTGGCGGCATCGCAGGCAACCAGCTCGAAGCGCTGCAAGAAAACGGCCATGACCGCAAGCTTCTCGCCCAGCGCGGTGCCCAGGCGGTGCTCAAGATGATTGTTGAAGACGGTCTGTTCCATGCCGACCCGCACCCTGGCAACGTCTTCTACCTGCCAGGCAACCGCATCGCCTTCATCGACTTCGGCATGGTGGGCCGCCTCTCGGCCAAGCGCCGGGGCGAACTGCTGGCCCTGCTGCTCGGTCTGGTCGAGCGCAACCCGCAAGCCGTGGCCGACGTGTTGCTGGACTGGACGGGTGAGGCCAGCAATGCCGACATCGATGCGCTCGAAGCCGAAATCGAGGCCTTTGTCGACCAGTACTACGGCGTGCCCCTGGCGCAGCTCAGCCTGGGTGGCATGCTGGGCGATGTCACGGCCATCCTGCGCGCACACCACCTGGCCCTACCCAGTGACCTGGCACTGTTGATCAAGGCCTTCATCACCCTTGAAGGCCTGGGCCGCGGCCTGGACCCGGACTTCCACATGGCCGAAGAAGCGTTGCCGCTGCTGCGCAAAGTGATGCGTGCGCAATACCGGCCCAAAGTGCTGGCCCAACGCGCCTGGCGCAATGTGCGCCGCCTGCTGGCCCTGGTGGAACAGCTGCCGCATGACCTTTCGCGCCTGATGCGTAACGCGCGACGCGGCAAGCTCAACATCCACCTGGACATCGCCCACCTGCGCCGGGTGGGTGACCAGCTCACGCAAGCGGCCAACCGGATCTCGATGGCGCTGGTGATCGCGGCGCTCATCGTCGGCTCCTCGATCGTCATGACGGTCGAAGGTGGCCCCACCCTCTTTGGCCTGCCCGCCTTCGGTTTTCTCGGTTTTTGCGGCGCAGTGGTGGGAGGGTTATGGCTGGTGCGCTCGATCCGGCGCAGCAAGCACCACCTTGACGAAGAATGAGGCGAGGACCTGATCAGGCCCACTGCGCCACCGCGGCGATTTGTCGCACAGACACGCCCATTGCCTGCACGCAGCATGTCGGCTTTACCCAGCCTATCGGGAGAAGTCGATGCCCAGCCCCCCCGCCGCCCGTCCGCCTCAGCTGCAGGGCGTAGAACACACCCTTTATCTGCCCATGATCGTTCGGGCACAGGCTGCCCTTCTGTGCCCCTGGATGGACCCCCACGATCAATATGCCCGCAACATGCTGGCGCAGACGGGGCCCATCGTTTTCGCCTATCCGACCGACCCGGCCACGGTCATCAACATCCTGTGGCGCACTCAAAAAATCCGTCAGATCGGCCTGGACTTTTTCGAACGTTTTGCCCATGTACAGGGCATCAACCTGGGAGCAGGCCTGGCCAATTACTTCCAGTGGCTGGACACGGGCCTCAACCACTGGCTGGACGTGGACCTGCCGGAAGTGGTCATGCTGCGAACCCAGCTGACACCAGAACCTGTGGCCCGCCATGAGGTCCTCGCGGACGACCTGAGGATCCCCGGCTGGTGGGAGCGGCTGGGCCTGCCGCAACAAGGCCACCACCATCCCCTTTTGCTCATCGCCGAAGGCCTGTTGATGTACATGCGACCCACCGAGGTCAAAGCTTTTTTCGAGGAAATCGGCCGCCATGCGCCAGAGGGCAGCGAGTTGCTGTGCGACTTCATCTCGCCGCTGGGCATTGGTCACCCCTCACCGGCCAATCGTCAGCTGTCTGGAGAAGCCGTGGCATTCACCTGGGGCGCACACAACGGCCAGGAAATCGCTGGCTTCCACGCCCGACTGGAACTGCTGGACCAGCACAGCGTTTGCGAGGCCTGGGGCTGGTGTGGCAGCTGGCTGGAAATGCTTTACTCGCCCATGACCGGTGGCCCGATGTACGGGCTGGCTCACCTGAAAATCTCGGACGACCTCTGACGTTGTCAACGGATCTGCAGGCGCGAGAGGTATTCCAGCAAAGACAGAACTCGTGTGCGCACATAGCCGTCGGCGTCGTAGGGCACATCCCCGTAATAGCCTGCGGCATCGGTGCGGTAGACCATGCCCCAGACAGGCATGTCGCGACTGCCATGGGCGGCCACCGAATCGCCCAGGATGCTCTGGTACAGGCGCTCCATCGGCAGGATGCCACCATTGCTGCGTGCCAGCTGCGTCAGATCGGGCGGGCTGCGGCGCAACAGATCGGTCACCGGGCCGTTGCCCTTGCCGGTCACACCGTGGCAACTGGCGCAACGTGCCTCGAACTCGCGCTTGCCCGGATCCATGCGCGCGCCAGTCTGTGCCTCGCTGGTCGCATGCAGACTCCAGCCCAGCACCCCGAGCACCAGCACCTTGCACCATTTTTTGTCCATGATGGTTCTCCTGTCTTTGTGAATGGATGGCACGGTGGCGACGCATGTCCGCACCCTGCGCAAACCACTCTAGGCACCAGGCCTTGCCTGGTCAGTGCGCCAGGCCACGCCGGGCCATCCGCGATAATCGCCCCATCTCAAGCACATCCCGCCACCATGGACACCCCCACCACTGCCAACGGCCTGCCCTGGACCGCCTCGCTGCACACCGGCGACGGCCGCATGGACGACACCCACCACGAATTCGTGGAAATGCTCAACGAGATCCTGGCCACACCGCAGGACCAGCAGCTGCCGCTGTACAAAAAGTTCCTGCTGCACACGGTGGAACACTTCGCGCAGGAAGAGCGCTGGATGGTGGCCACCGGTTTTGCGGCCGAGAACTGCCACGCCGAACACCACGCCACGATTCTGGAAACCATGCGTGCGGTCGAATCGCATTACGAAGCGGGCGACACCGACATCATCACCCGCCTGGCCGAGGCACTGGCCGAATGGTTCCCGGGCCATGCCGCCAGCATGGATGCGGGCCTGGCGATCCACATGAAGAACGTGGGCTTCGACTCCGTCACCGAAACCGTGGCCGATCCGAGCAAGATCCAGAGCGTGACCATGTCCGGCTGCGGCAGCGTCAGCTGCAGCCACTGATCCTCAGGCCTGCAAGCGGGCGCGCAGTTCGGTCTTGAGCACCTTGCCGTAGTTGTTCTTGGGCAGGGCATCGACAAATTCGTAGCGCTTGGGCCGCTTGAAACGGGCAATGTGCTCGATGCAATGGGCGTCGAGTTGCTGCGCGTTCACCACCGTGCCCGGTGCAGCCACCACAAAGGCCACCACCACCTCACCCCATTCCGGATCGGGCGCGCCCACCACCAAGACCTCGGCCACGCCCGGCGCGGTAAGCAGCACTTCTTCCACCTCGCGCGGGTAGATGTTGGAGCCACCGCTGATGATCAGGTCCTTGCTGCGGTCCTTCAGGGTCAGAAAGCCGTCCGCGTCCAGGCTGCCCATGTCGCCCGTCCAGAGCCAGCCATCCCGGATCGCTGAGGCCGTGGCCTCGGGGTTGCGCCAGTAACCGGCCATCACGCTGTCGCCGCCGATCAGCACCTCGCCCACTTCGCCCAGCGGCACATCGCGGCCCTGCGCGTCGGCCACGCGGATGCGCACCGGCGTCTGCGCCACGCCCACCGAAGCGATGCGTTCGGCATGGTGCGGGTGAGCGGTGTCGGCCAGATGCCGGCGCGAAAGCACGGTGCCGGTCATCGGGCTTTCGCCCTGCCCGTAGATCTGCACGAAGCGCGGCCCCATCACGCGCAGCGCCCGCTCGATGTCGGCGGCGGACATGGGCGCGCCACCGTAGACGATGGTCTTGAAGGCCTGTGCGCAACGCGCCGGGCTATAGCCAGCGGTCTCGGCCTCGTCCACCAGGCGTTTGACGATGGTGGGCGCGGCAAAGAGCGACAGCGGCCCGGTCTTCAGACCCAGA
>CAXRGK010000102.1:0-4299 GCA_964230145.1 Burkholderiaceae bacterium
CCGTAAATGATGCGCTCGGCAACCGCCTTTTTGCCGCCTTCCATGATCACGTTCATGAACTTGGAGAGCTCGACATTGCCGAACTTGGGATCCGGCAGGATTTCACGTTTAGGGACTTCGCGACGACGTGGCATTTTTCACCTCTTTGCTTCAGTTGATGGCTGGACGTCCTTGTTATCCAGACACCCCGCAAATCCATTCGGGATTTGCACTTACTCGACCCGGTACACGGGTCACTTCGTTCGAACAGGCTCGTCTACAAACCCGCTGAACACCTTTGTTTTTTGCTTCAGAAAGCCGATCAGGCCTTCTTCGGACGCTTGGCGCCGTACTTGGAACGGGCCTGCTTGCGGTCTTTCACACCCTGCAGGTCCAGCGAACCACGGACGATGTGGTAACGCACACCGGGCAAGTCCTTGACACGACCACCGCGCACCAGGACCACAGAGTGTTCCTGCAGGTTGTGGCCTTCACCGCCGATGTAGGAAATGACTTCGAAACCGGTGGTCAGGCGCACTTTGGCGACTTTACGCAGAGCGGAGTTCGGCTTCTTAGGCGTCGTGGTGTAGACGCGGGTGCAGACGCCGCGGCGTTGCGGCGAGTTTTGCATCGCGGGGCTCTTCGATTTGGTCTTCTCGACCTCACGGCCCTGACGCACCAATTGATTGATGGTTGGCATTGAAAACGTCCCTAAACGTTTGAATTGACAATAAAAACTTCTCCGCCCCAAATGCGGAAAAGCCCGCCAGTATAACTTCCTGACGGGCTTTTGGCAATGAACATGGCCAACCCAGGGTTGGCGAGCGCTGACTTTTACTTGATACAGAGGCGCATCGCGTCCCAGGCGCGGCCAAAAACTCCGGACTGCTCGACCCCCTCCAAAGCCATCAGGGGCACTTCCAGCAGTGGCTGGTCGTCCTTGAAGACCTTGAGGGCGCCCAGGGGCTGTCCCTTTTTTACTGGGGCCACGATCGGGTCAGGGCGGCTGACCTGGGTCTTGATCTGGGCGGCACTGCCCGCTGGCACCGCCACCACCAGCGGCCAGTTGGCGCCGAGCCTGACCTCGGTGGTCTGGCCTTTCCAGACTTTGGGGGTGGCGACCGCCTGCCCGGCGTCAAACAGCTTGATGGCGTCAAAAGCGGTGTACCCCCAGTTGAGCAGCTTCTGGCTTTCGTTGGCGCGTGCGTTTTCGCTCTCGGCGCCCAACACGATGGACAGCAAGCGACGTGGGCCCACATTCGGGAAATCGCGCCTGGCCGTGGCCACCAGGCAGTAGCCCGCGGTCTGGGTATGCCCGGTCTTGAGGCCGTCTACCGAAGGGTCGCGAAACAGCAGCAAGTTGCGGTTGGTGTCGTTGGCCGCGGGGGTGCCGGCGTAACGGTACTTCTTGATGGCGTAATAAGTGACGTATTCCGGGAAGTCACGCATCAGGCGCTGGGCCAGGATGCCCAGATCGCGCGCCGAGGTGATGTGCCCGGGCTCGGTCAGGCCTTCGGGGTTCTTGTAAGTGGTGCCCTTCATGCCCATCGCCTTGGCCTGCTCGTTCATGAGTTGAACGAAACGTTCGGGGGTGCCCCCCACGCCTTCGGCCAGGGCCATGGTGGCGTCGTTGCCCGACTGCACGATCATGCCCTTGATCAAATCCTCCACCGGCACCTGCATTTTGGGGTCGATGAACATGCGCGAACCGGGCATCTTCCAGGCCCGCTCGGACACCGGCAGGGTTTGCTGCAGGCTGAGCTTTTTGGCACGCAAGGCATCAAACACCAGGTAGGCCGTCATCAGCTTGGTCAGCGAGGCCGGCTCGACCGCCATGTCGGGGTCTTTGGCGGCCAGCACCTGGTTGGCCGTCACATCGATCAGCAGATAGGCCTTGGCGGCGATCTCGGGCGGCTGGGGCATCTGGGCGTGCGCGGGCACAGAAAGCGCCAGGGACAGCACAAGGGCCAGAGCCTGGAAAAAACGTTTCATCGGGATGTCCGGAAATCAGGCCTGAGCAGGTGCCAGCAGATGCCGCACCACCAAGGATTTGAGCAGCGGCAATTGTCCGTGAAAGAAGTGCTCCACACCGGGAATCACCGTCACAGGCAGTGACTGCGGACGTGCCCAGTCCATCACGCTGGACAGGACCACGGTGTCGTCCTGCTCGCCATGCAGCACCAGGGTTCGGTCATGCAGCTGCGGCGCAATCGGAGCAACCGTAAAGCGCGAAGCGGCCGTGCCCACCAGCACGATTTTTTCGGGCTGGCGCGGGGCCAGGTCTGCCACCACATGGCTGGTCACGAAGGCACCGAACGAGAAACCAGCCACGGCCAGCGGCCCTTCGGGCGCCACCTGCCGAATGACTTCCAGCATGTCGGCGGCCTCACCACGGCCTTCATCGTAAACGCCGGCACTGGCACCCACGCCGCGGAAATTGAAGCGCACCGCGCGCCAGCCCGTCTGCACAAAAGCCCGTGCCAGCGTCTGCACCACCTTGTTGGTCATGGTGCCACCAAACAGCGGGTGGGGGTGGGCGATCACGGCGGTGCCGCATGGCGCATCTGCCGGCAAGTCCAGCAGCGCCTCGATCACACCGGCACCGCCTTGCAGCGTGATCTTTTGCGTGGCCGAATTCATCAGCGGCCCGCGTTCGCCGGCGTCAGCAGACGCTCGACCACCTGACCGTTTTGCAGGTGCTTTTCGACGATCTCGTCGATGTCGGACGGGTCCACATAGGTGTACCAGACGGCCTCGGGGTAGACCACGGCCACCGGGCCGGCGCTGCAACGGTCCAGACAGCCCGCCTTGTTGACGCGCACCTGGCCGGGCCCTGCCAGTCCCAGATCCTTGACGCGTTTTTTGCAGTGGTCAAACGCCGCCTGGGCGTTGTGCTGCGCACAGCAGGCTTCGCCATTGGCGCGTTCGTTGAGGCAGAAAAAAATGTGTCGCTTGAAATACGACGGAGCAGTCTGGTCGTTCATGGCCCGATTTTAGGATCGCCTATCCTGGCCCTCAGATTTGAGGGCGGGAAAGCCTTCGCACCAGATGGACAAGCAAGGCATAAGGCCAGAGCCAGCCCAGCCACTGGATCAGGCCATGAAAGCGGATGAACCGGCCTTGCTCCCAGTTCTGCAAGGTCTGCGCGAAATAGACATCGGCCGAGGCCTGGTTGAGCATGGACAACTGCCAGACCAGCACCACCAGCGCCAGCACCAGACAGGCGCGCGGCCGCGCCCGCAGCAGCAGCCCCAGTGCCACGGCAGCCAACACCAGGCCCTTGAGCACTTCCGGACCGATCCAGTCCCAGGCATGGGCGGGTCCATAGGTCAGGGCGGCCGACAGGCTGCTCGCCATCACCCCCACCACCAGACCCAGCGAACTGGCCAGCATGCGCTGGGGCAAAGTGCGCAACACGCTGAACGCCAGCAGACAAGGCAGCAACAGGCCCATGCCGATGCACAGCACCTCGCTGATCGGCAAAAGCGGCTGCAGTTCCACTTCACGCATGGGCAGCCAGTCGATCCAGGGCGTCCCCTCCAGCGCATTGGCCACTGCGGCCTCCAGCCGCTCGAACACCTGACCCAATCCGAAGGGCACCGAGACCGGGAACATGAGGGCCACCGGCCACAGAGCCAGCAGCACCAGCACGCCGCCGGCATCGGACACGAACCACCGATCACGCCAGCGACTCCAGTGGGCCACCAGGCCCCAGGCCGCCAGGGCATGCGCCAGCAAGGCCCCGAGCCAGGCCCCGAGCAGGTTCAAGCCCAGATCCACGTTGGATGGCACCCGCTTGGGCAGGAACATCTGCAGCGACTCCATCAGGAAGGACAGCAGCAAGGCCAGCGAGGTCACCAGCAGCACGGCCGGCCAGCGCGGACGCAGGCGGTGAACGGCCAGGCAGCCCAGAAATCCGAGCGGGGCGTAGCCCAGCACGTTCGACACGACATCGAAACCGGTCCAGTAACGCGGCAGCGGCGCCCACAAGAAGCTCCATGGCGCGATGCCCTGGACGCGCCAGCCATCGAAGGGGTACAGGCTGGCGTAGACGATCAGACCGGCATACAGCCAGGTCAGTGGCCAGGCGGCGGTTGGTCGGGTCGCCATGCCGCCCCTCCGGTCAGAAAGGTTTGACCACGACCAGACACACCGCGACCAGCATCATCAGCACGGGCGCCTCGTTGAACCAGCGGAACCAGACATCGCCGCGCTGCATGGTGCCGGCCACGAATTGGCGCAGGATCAGGCCGCAGGCATGGTGGTACCCCAGCAGCAGCACCACGATGGCCAGCTTGGCGTGCATCCAGCCCAGATCGG
>CAXRGK010000103.1:0-5254 GCA_964230145.1 Burkholderiaceae bacterium
GGCGGCCCTGTCCGCCACCCGCGCCCGGCGCTTGCCGGGTACCTGGATGAACCCGCGCAAGCTGCCCACTTCTGAACCGCAGCTGGCCGAGCCCGATAAAAGCTCACCCATGATCACCGAACTCGAATTCAAAAGCCTGGCTAGCCAGGGCTACAACCGCATCCCGCTGATGCTCGAAGCCTTTGCCGACCTGGAAACCCCACTGTCCCTCTATCTCAAGCTGGCCCACTCCAAGGACGGTGGCAAGTACAGCTTCCTGCTCGAATCCGTGGTGGGCGGCGAGCGCTTTGGCCGCTACAGCTTCATCGGCCTGCCCGCGCGCACCTTGGTGCGCGCCAGCGGTTTCGGCGCCGAGGCTAAAACCGAAGTCGTTCGCGACGGCCAGGTGGTCGAAACCGCTGCCGGCAACCCGCTGGACTTCATCGAGCAGTACCAGAAGCGTTTCAAGGTGGCGCTGCGCCCGGGGCTCCCCCGTTTTTGCGGCGGACTGGCGGGTTACTTTGGCTACGACGCGGTGCGTTACATCGAGAAAAAGCTCGAAACCACCTGCCCGCCCGACACGCTGGGCACGCCCGACATCCTGCTGTTGCAGTGCGAGGAGCTGGCAGTCATCGACAACCTTTCGGGCAAGCTGTACCTGATCGTCTATGCCGATCCGGCCCAACCCGAGGCTTATGCGAATGCGAAGAAGCGCTTGCGTGACCTCAAGGACCTGCTCAAGTACTCGGTCAGTGCCCCGGTGGTCAAGGCCAGCCAGACGTACCCGGCCGAGCGCGACTTCGCCAAGGAGGACTACCTCCGGGCAGTGGAGCAGGCCAAGGAGCTGATCGCAGCGGGTGATTTCATGCAGGTGCAGGTGGGCCAGCGCATCAAGAAGCGCTACACCGAGAGCCCGCTGTCGCTCTACCGTGCGCTGCGCTCGCTCAACCCCAGCCCCTACATGTACTTCTACAACTTCGGCGACTTCCATGTCGTCGGGGCCAGCCCCGAGATTCTGGTGCGTCAGGAGCACACGCCAGAGGGGCAGAAAGTCACCATCCGCCCGCTCGCCGGCACCCGCCCGCGCGGTGCCACCCCCGAGAAGGACAAGGCCACCGAAGCCGAACTGCTGGCCGACCCCAAGGAGCGTGCCGAGCATGTGATGCTGATCGACCTGGCGCGCAACGACATCGGCCGCATCGCCAAAATCGGCTCGGTCAAGGTGTCAGAGGCTTTTGTGGTCGAGCGCTACAGCCACGTGATGCACATCGTGAGCAACGTCGAGGGCATCCTGCTCGACGGCATGAGCAATATGGATGTGCTCAAGGCCACCTTTCCGGCGGGCACGCTCACGGGCGCGCCCAAGGTGCATGCGATGGAGCTGATCGACCAGTTCGAGCCGGTCAAGCGCGGCATCTACGGCGGCGCCTGCGGCTACATCAGCTACGCCGGAGACATGGACGTGGCGATTGCGATTCGCACCGCCGTCATCAAGGACCAGACGTTGTATGTGCAGGCGGCCGCCGGTGTCGTGGCCGACTCGGTGCCCGAGATGGAGTGGCGCGAGACCGAGCACAAGGCGCGCGCCCTGCTGCGCGCCAGCGAATTGGTTGAGGAAGGGCTGGAGTGAACGCCATGACGAACAAGATCAAATTGCTCATGGTGGACAACTACGACTCGTTCACCTTCAACATCGTGCAGTACTTTGGCGAACTCGGCGCCGCAGTCGAAGTTTTCCGTAATGACGAGATCACGCTCGAAGGGATCGCGGCGCGTCAGCCGGACCGTCTGGTGATCTCGCCCGGCCCCTGCTCGCCGGCCGAAGCCGGCATCTCGGTCGCCGCCATCCAGCACTTTGCCGGCAAATTGCCGATCCTGGGCGTTTGCCTCGGACACCAGAGTATCGGCGCGGCCTTTGGCGGCAAGATCGTGCGGGCGCAGGTGCAGATGCACGGCAAGACCAGCGTCATCACCACCACGCAGGAAGGCGTGTTCGCCGGCTTGCCCAAACAGTTCACCGTCAACCGTTACCACTCGCTGGCCATCGAGCGCGAGAGCTGCCCGTCCTGCCTGAAGGTCACCGCCTGGACCGACGACGGCGAGATCATGGGCGTGCGCCACACTGAGCTCGACATCGAGGGGGTGCAGTTCCACCCCGAATCCATCCTGACCGAGCACGGCCACGCCATGCTGAAAAATTTCCTGGTTCGTTGAGTCGGAGACTGCCATGCCCATTACCGCCCAAGAAGCCCTGCAGCGCGCGATCGAGCACCGTGAAATCTTCCACGATGAAATGCTGCACCTGATGCGCATGATCATGAAGGGCGAACTCTCGCCCGTCATGACGGCGGCCATCATCACCGGCTTGCGCGTGAAAAAGGAAACCATTGGCGAAATCACCGCGGCCGCGCAGGTCATGCGCGAGTTCTCGACCAAGGTGCATGTGGCCGACACCACGCATCTGGTGGACATCGTGGGTACAGGGGGTGACGGTTCGCACACCTTCAACATTTCGACCTGCTCGATGTTCGTGGCCGCGGCCGCGGGCGCCAAGACCGCCAAGCACGGCGGGCGCAGCGTCAGCAGCAAGTCCGGCAGCGCCGACGTGCTCGAAGCGCTGGGCGCCAACATCAATCTGTCGCCTGAACGCATCGCCACTTCGGTGACGCACACCGGCATCGGTTTCATGTTCGCGCCCAACCACCACCCGGCCATGAAGAATGTGGCGCCGGTCCGCAAGGAGCTGGGCGTGCGCACCATCTTCAACATCCTCGGGCCGCTGACCAACCCGGCTGGCGCCCCCAACATCCTGATGGGTGTGTTCCATCCCGATCTGGTCGGTATTCAGGTGCGCGCCCTGCAGCGTCTGGGCGCCGAGCATGCGCTGGTGGTCTACGGCCGCGACGGTATGGACGAGGTCAGTCTGGGGGCGGCCACGCTGGTGGGCGAGCTGAAAAACGGCGAGATCCGCGAATACGACATCCACCCTGAAGACTTTGGCATGGCCATGGCCAGCAACCGCGCCCTGCGCGTGGAAACACCCGAAGAGTCGGTGGCCATGCTGCGCGCTGTGCTGGACAATCAGCCGGGCGCTGCCAAGGACATTGTCCTGCTCAATGCGGGCGCAGCCCTGTATGCAGCCAATGTGGTCAACTCGATCGGCGACGGCATTGAGCGTGCTCGTGAGGCGCTGGCCAGCGGCGCGGCAAAGGCCAAGCTGGCGCAGTTCATTGCATTCACACAGCAAGTCTGAAGGCATGTCTGCGCTCTGGCACGACGAAGGTACCTGGATTGCGCTGGGCATCTCGGCATTGTTTCTGGTGGCGGCTTTCGCCATGCACCGTGTGTTCGTGAAAGTGCTTCAGTCAAGCGCACCGCCACAAAAGGAATCTTCCCATGAGTGACATCCTCAACAAAATCGTGGCCGTCAAACGCGAAGAAGTCGCTGCTGGCCTCAAGAAAAAATCACTGGCCGCCATGCGCGCCGATGCCGAAAGCCGCGTGCTCACGCGCGACTTTGAAGGCGCACTGCGCGCCAAGATTGCTGCGCGCCAGGCGGCAGTGATTGCCGAAATCAAGAAAGCCAGTCCTTCCAAGGGCGTGCTGCGCGAAGACTTCATCCCGGCCGACATCGCACAGAGCTATGCCGAGGGCGATGGCAAAGTCAGTGCCGCCTGCCTGTCGGTGCTGACCGACCAGCAGTTCTTCCAGGGTTGCAACGACTATCTCAAGCAGGCCCGCGCCAGCTGCGATCTGCCTGTGCTGCGCAAGGACTTCATGGTCGATCCGTATCAGGTCTACGAAGCGCGGGCCATTGGCGCCGACTGCATCTTGCTCATTGCGGCCTGCCTGGACGATGCGCAAATGGCCGATCTTGAAGCCGTGGCCCACAGCCTGGACATGGCTGTGCTGGTCGAGGTGCACGACCGTGCCGAGCTGGAGCGGGCACTCAAGCTCAAGACCCGTCTGGTGGGCATCAACAACCGCAACCTACGCACCTTTGAAGTGAGTCTGCAAACCACGCTGGACATGCTGCCCGATGTGCCGAAAGACCGCCTGCTGGTGACCGAAAGCGGGATTCTTTCGCGTGAGGATGTTGAGCGCATGCGCGATGCCGACGTGCATGCCTTTCTGGTGGGCGAGGCCTTCATGCGCGCCAAGGAGCCTGGCCTGGCTTTGGCCCAGCTGTTCTCCTGATGGGGCAGCAAGGTTTTGATTGGGACGCGACGCACGTTGTGCCCCACTTGGCGGTGTGGCCACCGGCACTCGATGGTCTGCTGCCGGGCTGGCGTGAACCGGTGGTTTCATTTTTGACTTCGCCTGCGGGTCAGGCCTTGTCGGTCCGCCTGCAAGCTGCCCTGGATGCGGGTGCGGTGGTGTATCCGCCCGAGCCCTTTCGGGCGCTCGCACTGACCGCACTTCAGGATGTTCGGGTGGTGATCCTCGGGCAGGACCCCTACCACGGTCCCGGTCAGGCCGAAGGCATGGCGTTTTCCGTGGCGCCTGGCGTGAAGCCGCCGCCGAGCCTGCGCAACATTTTCAAGGAATTGCAGCGCAGCCTGGGGGGGCCTATGCCGGCCGATGGCTCGCTGGTACGTTGGGCGCGACAAGGCGTGCTGCTGCTCAACACCTGCCTGACGGTCGAAGATGGCCGGCCGGCCAGTCATGCCCGCTGGGGCTGGGAGGTCTTGACCGACAGCTTGGTCGCACTCGTGGCGGCACAGGCCCGGCCTGTGGTGTTCATGCTCTGGGGAGGGCATGCACAAGCCAAGCGTCCTTTGATTGAGCAGGCGGCACCCGATGGGCGCCATCTGCTGCTGCAGGCCAACCATCCTTCGCCTTTGTCCGCTTTGCGGCCGCCGCAGCCCTTCTTGGGATGCGATCATTTTTCGCTGGCGCAGCGCTTTTTGCAGTCCAATGGGGAAAAAACGATCAAGTGGTGAAAAACTTGTGGCGGACTTGCGAAGTGCTGCAAAAAGGTGGCATAATTTGAGGCTCGCTTCGGAGGGGTGCCCGAGTGGCTAAAGGGGGCAGACTGTAAATCTGTTGGCTTACGCCTACGCTGGTTCGAATCCAGCTCTCTCCACCAAGAATTCAAGCAGTTTAACCGAGTGCGCCTCTGAAAAGGGGTGTACAAGGTGTGCGGGTGTAGCTCAATGGTAGAGCTGAAGCCTTCCAAGCTTAAGACGAGGGTTCGATTCCCTTCACCCGCTCCAGGCTTTAATAGAAAGTTGCTCATGTGGCTCAGTGGTAGAGCACTCCCTTGGTAAGGGAG
>CAXRGK010000104.1:0-2723 GCA_964230145.1 Burkholderiaceae bacterium
CGAGATCGCGCAGCTGAGCGATGAAGCCCTGCGCGCGCAGGTGGAAACCGTGAACCTGTTTTGCCGCGTGAACCCGGCGCAGAAAAACCGCGTGATCCAGGCGATCCGGGCGCGCGGGCATGTGGTGGGCTACATGGGCGACGGGGTGAACGATGCCCCTTCACTGCATTCGGCCGATGTGGGCCTGTCGGTGGATTCGGCGGTGGACGTGGCCAAGGCGGCGGCCGACATGATCCTGTTGCGAGCGGATCTGCGCATCCTGCAGGAGGCGGTGCTGGAAGGGCGGCGCACCTTCGGCAACATCCTCAAGTACATCCTGATGGGCACCAGCTCGAACTTCGGCAACATGTTCAGCATGGCCGGGGCGGTGCTGTTCTTGCCCTTCCTGCCGATGCTGCCCACGCAGATCCTGCTCAACAACATCCTGTACGACCTGTCGGAGCTGCCGATCCCGCTGGACGCGGTGGACGAGGCCGAAACCGCGGCCCCCCGCGTGCTGGACATGGCCGCGATCCAGCGCTTCATGTTCACCATCGGGCCGGTCAGTTCGTTGTTCGACTTCATCACCTTTGCGGTGCTGCTCAAGGTGTTTGACGCCAGCGAGGCGCTGTTTCAGACGGGCTGGTTTGTCGAGTCGCTGTGCACGCAGGTGCTGGTGATCTTCGTCATTCGCACGCGGGGCAATCCTTTGCGCAGCCGGCCGCACCCGGTGCTCACGGCCACATCGCTGGGTATCGTGGCGCTGGCCATGGCCTTGCCTTTCACGCCGATGGCCGGGGTGTTCGGTTTCACGCCGCTGCCCGCCGGGTTTTATGCGGCGCTGGCGGTCATGGTGCTGGTGTATTTGCTGCTGGTGATGGTGGTCAGGCGGCAGCTCGAGCGCCGGGCTGTGTAGGAGGCCGCCCCTGTGGCCGAAAGACTATTCGCGCGGAGGGGCGCGCTCCTTCAGGGGCATCTCGGTGTGCCGGCTCAGCCGGCCAGACCCACGAACACGTTCTGCACGTCGTCGCATTCGTCCACTGTGGCCAGAAACTCTTCGACCTCGGCCATGGCCTCGGCACCCAGGCTGGCGGGATCGATCGGATTTTTGGGCTTGTAGCCCAGCTTGGCCGAGAGCACATTGAAGCCCTGCGCGGGCAGGGCGCGGCTGACCAGATCCAGATCCGACGGGTCGGTGATGAACAGGGTGGTGCCTTCGTCACCCGGCTCCAGATCCTGTGCGCCGGCTTCGATGGCGGCCATGTCGGGGTCGGCGTCGTTTGAAGTGGGTTCGGCTTCGATCATGCCCACATGGTCAAAGTCCCACGACACCGAGCCCGAGGTGCCTTGCTGGCCCTTGCGGAAGATGACCCGCATGTCCGAGGCGGTGCGGTTCACGTTGTCGGTCAGGCACTCGATCATCACCGGCACACGGTGCGGGCCAAAGCCTTCGTACATCACGCGGTCGAAATTGACGGCCTCACCCGTGAGGCCTGCGCCCTTCTTGATGGCGCGGTCCACGGTGTCCTTGGGCATGGAGACCTTGCGGGCCTGCTCCAGCACCATGCGCAGGCGGGCGTTAGCCGCCGGGTCGGCACCATTGCGCGCAGCCATCATCAGGTCTTTGGCCAGGCGGCCAAACAATTTGCCGCGCGCGTCGGCGGCCTGCGCCTTACCTTTGGCTTTCCACTGTGCGCCCATGGGGTATTCCTTCTCGGTGTAGCGCGATGGCGCCGGGGGCAAAGCCCAGCCCGCATGTGGGCTTGGGCAGGGGTGTGTTTACTGCAGACGACTGCGGTGGCGGGCGATCTGCGCCTTGACCTGGGCCGGGGCGGTGCCACCCAGCGTGTTGCGCGCTTCGAGGGAGCCGCGCAGGCTCAGGCAGTGGTACACGTCTTTTTCGATGGCCGGGTGGAAGCCCTGCAGCACATTGAGCGGCAGCTCCGACAGGTCGCAGTTGTGGCTGGTGGCGGCCTTGACGGCGTGGGCCACGGTTTCGTGCGCGTCGCGAAACGGCAGGCCCTTCTTGACCAGGTAGTCGGCCAGATCGGTGGCGGTGGCATAGCCTTTTTTGGCGGCGTCTTCCATGGCCTGCGCGTTGACGGTGATGCCACCTTCCTTGGCGCCGGTGGCCGGGTTCAGCTGGCCACCCACCATCTCACAGAAGATGCGCAGTGTGTCCTTGAGCGTGTCCACCGTGTCGAAGCGCGGCTCTTTGTCTTCCTGGTTGTCCTTGTTGTAGGCCAGCGGCTGACCCTTCATCAGGGTGATCAGGCCCATCAGGTGACCGACCACGCGGCCGGTCTTGCCACGCGCCAGTTCTGGCACGTCGGGGTTTTTCTTCTGCGGCATGATCGACGAGCCGGTGGTGAAGCGGTCGGCGATTTTCACAAAACCGAAGTTCTGGCTCATCCACAGGATCAGCTCTTCCGACATGCGGCTGATGTGCACCATGCACAGGCTGGCCGCCGCAGTGAATTCGATGGCGAAATCTCGGTCGCTCACCCCGTCCAGGCTGTTCTGGCTGACTTGTGGCTGGCCTTGTGCATCGACCATGCCCAGCGTGCGGGCCACGCGCTCGCGGTCTAGCGGGTAGGTGGTGCCGGCCAAAGCGGCGCTGCCCAGCGGCAGGCGGTTGGTGCGGCGGCGCACGTCGGCAAAGCGCTCGGCATCGCGGGCAAACATTTCCACATACGCAAGCAAGTGGTGAGCAAAACTCACCGGTTGCGCCACCTGCAGGTGGG
>CAXRGK010000105.1:0-8154 GCA_964230145.1 Burkholderiaceae bacterium
CTGCACGCACATGCTGTTGACCTTCTCGATGCCCACGCCGTGCTCGCCGGTGACGGTGCCGCCCATGGCCACGCTGGTTTCCAGGATGTCGGCACCAAACAGCTCGCAGCGGTGCAGCTGGTCGGGGTCGTTCGCATCGAAGAGGATCAGCGGGTGCAGGTTGCCGTCGCCCGCATGGAACACGTTGAGGCACTTGAGGGCGTATTTGTCTTCCATCTCCGAGATGGCCTGCAGGATGTCGGCCAGGCGCTTGCGCGGGATGGTCGAGTCCATGCACATGTAGTCGGGGCTGATGCGGCCCGAGGCCGGGAAGGCGTTCTTGCGACCGCTCCAGAATTTCAGGCGCTGGGCTTCGCTCTCGCTCACCGCAATGGCGGTGGCGCCGGCGGCCGTCAGCACGGCCGACATGCGGCCGATTTCTTCCTCAACTTCCTCGGGCGTGCCGTCGCTCTCGCACAGCAAAATCGCCGCGGCACTCAGGTCGTAGCCGGCGTGCACAAAGTCCTCGACGGCGGCGGTCATGGGGCCGTCCATCATCTCCAGCCCGGCCGGGATGATGCCGGCCGCGATCACAGCGGCCACGGCATCACCGGCTTTGCGCACGTCGTCAAAGCTGGCCAGGCTGCAGCGCGCCAGCTGGGGCTTGGGCACCAACTTGACGGTGACCTCGGTGGTCACGGCCAGCATGCCTTCGCTGCCGATCAGCACCGCCAGCAGGTCGTAGCCGGGGGCGTCCAAGGCATCGCTGCCAAATTCAATGGGGTCGCCCTCGATGGTGAAGCCTTTGACCTTGAGCACGTTGTGCACCGTCAGCCCGTATTTGAGGCAGTGCACCCCGCCCGAGTTCTCGGCCACGTTGCCGCCAATCGTGCAGGCGATCTGACTGGACGGGTCGGGTGCGTAGTACAGGCCATAGGGCGCGGCCGCTTCGCTGATGGCCAGGTTGCGCACGCCACACTGCACCACCGCCGTGCGGCTGACCGGATCGACTTTTTGGATCTGGTTGAAGCGCGCCATCGACAGCGTCACGCCCATGCGGTGCGGCATGGCCCCGCCCGAGAGACCGGTGCCGGCGCCACGGGCGACCACCGGAACCTGCAACTGGTGGCAGGTTTTCAGCACGGCCTGCACCTGCGCCTCGGTCTCGGGCAGGCAGACGACCAGCGGGCGTTCGCGGTAGGCGGTCAGGCCGTCGCATTCGTAAGGGACGGTGTCCTCGGGGGTGTAGAGGATGCAGTCGGCGGGCAACACGCGGCCCAGGGCCTGCACCACCCGTTGCTGCAGGGCGGCACGCTCGGCCATCAGTTCGGCGTTTTGGGCGGCGTCAAAGGGGATCGGGCTGTTCATGGGGCCCAACTGTACGCCCGCCAGCGTCCTTGTGCATTGAAGAAAGTTTGACGGTGACGTGAAAAGCCGCTCAGTTCAGCGTGCTCTTGAGCCAGTCGGCAAAGGCCGCGCATTCCCAGCGTTCCATGGTGCCGGCGCGCCAGCACAGGTAGTGGGCATGGGGGCTGGGCACGCTGCGTTCATAAAGGCGCACCAGCTGGCCCGATTCCAGCCAGGGTGCGGCCAGTTTCAGACGCACCAGGGCGACGCCCAGACCCTGGGCGGCGGCGTCGCACATCAGGCCGACATCGTTGAAGGAGGACCCTTCGGCGGGCTCGGGCCAGTCCAGGTCGTGGGCGGCAAACCAGGTGCGCCAGGGCTCCAGCGGGCTGCGCAGCAGCGACAGGCCTTCCAGGTCCTCGGGAGCAATGAAGGGACCGTTCTCGCGCGCCCAGGCGGGCGAGGCCATGGGGGTGACCTCGTCCTTGATCAGGCAGGTGTGCTCCACGTCCGCATAGCGGCCGGTGCCAAAGCGCACCGTGAGGTCCGCATCTTCGGCCACCACATCCAGCAGCGGGATGCTGACCTGCAGGGTGATGTCGATCTCGGGGTAGGCCTCGAAGAAATGGCGCAGACGGGGCATCAACACCGAGCGCGCAAAGGTGGGGGTGACCGCCAGGCGCAGCTTGCGGCGCCCTGGGGCAGCGCCTGCCGAGGGAAAGCGCTGCAGCGAGGCCAGGCCTTCGCGCACATGGGCCAGGTACTCGATGCCTTCGGTGGTGAGCGAAAAGTCGGCCCGTCCGAACAGCTTGGTGCCGATGATCTGCTCGAGCTGCTTGACCCGGTGGCTGACCGCGCTGGGCGTGACGAACAGTTCTTCGGCCGCCTGCGTCACGCTGCGCAGCCGGGCCAGGGCTTCGAAAGTCTGCAGGCACTGGATCGGGGGGATGCGCAGACTCATGGGGAGGCCCTTTTCAAGTCAGTTGGGGACAGATCTTCAGATCTGTCCCGCAATATAATTTATTTAAAGATGACGGTCTTGTGGCCGTTGAGCAGCACGCGGTGCTCGCTGTGCCACTTGACGGCGCGCGCCAGCACCTGGCTTTCGGTGTCGCGGCCCATGGCGGTGAGGTCTTCGACCGTCTTGCTGTGGTCCACGCGGGTCACGTCCTGTTCGATGATCGGGCCTTCGTCGAGGTCGGCCGTCACATAGTGGGCGGTGGCGCCGATCAGCTTCACGCCGCGGTCGTGCGCCTGGTAGTAGGGCTTGGCGCCCTTGAAGCTGGGCAGGAAGCTGTGGTGGATGTTGATGGCGCGGCCTTCGAGCTTGCGGCACAGGTCATCGCTGAGGATCTGCATGTAGCGCGCCAGCACCACCAGCTCGGCCCCTTCGGCCTGGATGATTTCGTACTGGCGGGCCTCGGCCTGGGCCTTGTTGTCCTTGCCTACCGGGATGTGGTGGAAGGGCACGTTGTAGCTGGCAGCGAGCTGGTAGAACTCGCGGTGGTTGCTGACGATGGCGCGGATGTCCAGCGGCAGCAGGCCACTCTTCCAGCGAAACAGCAGGTCGTTCAGGCAATGGCCTTCCTTGCTGACCATGATGACGGTGCGCATGGGCTGGGTGGTGGCGTGCAGCTGCCAGTCCATCTGAAAGCCCTGCGCAAACGCGTCCCATTGCTGGCGCAGCTCACCGGCATCCACCGCGCAGGCGAACTGCACCCGCATGAAAAACAGGCCGGTGTCGTGGTCGTTGTACTGGGCGGCTTCCTCGATGTTGCCGCCGCGTTCGAGCAGAAAGCCCGAAACAGCGTGCACGATGCCGGTGCGGTCAGGGCAGGAGAGGGTCAGGATGTAGGTAGGGGTCATGTTCGTGGAGGACGCAGTACACGGGTGCGCGGTCTGGCGGCTATTGTAGGAGGCCGCCCCTGCGGCCGAATCTTTCGCGAGCCGGGGCTCGCTCCTGCCAACCAGGGGCAGAAACGGACACAAAGGCGCCAAGGCGCTGCGGTAGACTGCCGCGCTGACCCTGCCACGCCCGAACATGCAAGACTACGCCACCCGACAGCGCAACCCTCGCCGACACGGCCTGGGTCTGGTGCTGGTCGTGTTGCTGCATCTGCTGTTTTTCTGGGCTTTGCAGTCGGGGCTGGTGCGCACGGTCACGCAAAAAGCGCAGGTGGTGGTCGATGCGGTGCTGCTGAGCGCAGACAAGCCTTCGATTCCGCCGCCGCCAGCCCCCAAAAACCTGCCACCCCCACCCAAAAATGCCCCACCGCCCCCGGCCTGGGTGCCGCCGGTGGAAACGCCCGTGGCCGCCCCGCCGGCGCCGGCCGCCGTGACGGCGGTAACTAGCACGCCCACGCCACCGGCACCGGCCACACCGGCCGCCGCCGGCCCGAAAACGGATGCGGTGCGCACGGCCGCCGTGGTCAATGCCGCGCAGTGCGAAAAGCCGGACTACCCCAGCGCCTCGCGCCGTCTGGAAGAAGAGGGCACGGTCCACCTGCGCTTTCTGGTCGGGGTGGACGGCAAGGTCATTCAGGCCGAGATCGAAAAATCCTCGGGCTACAAACGCCTCGATGAGGCCGCGCGGGTCGGTCTGTCGCGCTGCCAGTTCCGCCCGGCCACGGTCGATGGCAAGCCCGAGCAGGCCTGGGCCAGCATGCGCTACACCTGGCGGCTCGAATGAATCGCGCCGTGCAGCAACACCCCCCTATTCACCCTATTCAGCAAGTACCTGCAGGAGTCCCGCAGATGTTCAAGACGATCCACAAATCCCTCGCTGGGCTTGGCCTGCTGGCCGCGCTGTGCATGGCCAGCCCTGTGCTGGCGCAGGCTCTCGAGGCCTCGGCGCCGGTGGCGGCAGCCCTCACCGAAGACAACCCCTACGGCCTGTCGGCCCTCTGGGCGCAGGGTGATCTGGTGGCCAAGGGCACACTGTTGGTCCTGCTCATCATGAGCATGGGTTCGTGGTACGTGATCTTCACCAAGCTGGCCGAGCAAAGCCGCCTGCAAAAACAGGCCCGCGCTGCATTGGACAACTTCTGGAAGGCCGGCACGGTGCGCCAGGCGGCCGACAGCCTGGCACCGGACAGCGCGTTTCGTTTCATCGCCGAAAAGGGGCTGGAAGGCGCGTCCAAACACACGGGCATGCTGGGCGCCATCGACTTCAACACCTGGGTGACCCTGAGCATCCAGCGCGCGATCGGCAATGTGCAAAGCCGGCTGCAGGACGGGCTGGCCCTGCTGGCCACGGTCGGTTCGACGGCGCCTTTTGTTGGCCTGTTCGGCACCGTCTGGGGCATCTACCACGCGCTCGTCAAGATCGGCATGAGCGGGCAGGCCTCGATCGACAAGGTGGCCGGCCCGGTGGGCGAGGCCCTGATCATGACCGCCATCGGTCTGGCGGTGGCGGTGCCGGCGGTGCTGGGCTACAACTGGCTGGTGCGCCGCAACAAGGCGGTGATGGAGCAGGTCCATGCCTTCGGCGCCGACCTGCATGCCGTGCTGCTGGCTTCGGTCAAGCCGTGAACACACAAGCCTGAGGGGGTACGCCATGGCGATGAACGTCGGCGAATCCGATGACGAGACCATCGGCACCATCAACACCACGCCGCTGGTGGACGTGATGCTGGTGTTGCTCATCATCTTCCTGATCACGATTCCGGTGGTGACCACCTCCATCAAGGTGGACCTGCCCAAAGAGACGAATGTGGTGCGCGAAACGAAGCCCGAGAACGTGATCATCTCGGTGGACAAAACCGGTCAGATCTATCTGTACGACACGCCGGTGAAGAACGGCGAGGACCTGTTCGGGCGCATGAAGGCCTTTGCCCTGAAGCAGCCGCAGCCCGAGGTGCAGATCCGGGGCGATGGCGCGGCCGATTTTGAAGCGGTGGGTCGCGTGATGTACGCGGTGCAGCGCGCCGGCATCGTCAAGGTCGGCTTCATCACCGAACCGGCGGGGAACTGAGCCATGGCCATGCACATCGGCAACACGGGACAGGACGAGCCCGACGTGATGATCGAGATGAACGCCACGCCGCTGATCGACGTGATGATGGTGCTGCTCATCATGCTGATCATCACCATTCCGGCGCAGCTGCATTCGGTGAACCTGGACATGCCCGCTGCCAGCAAGGCGCCGCCCAAAACCGATCCGGTGGTGGTGCGGGTGGAGGTCAGCGCCGGCAATGTGGTCAGCTGGAACGGCAAGCCGCTGGCGGACCGGACCGAGCTGGAGGCCCGCCTGCAGGAGGCCGCGGCGCTGCAGCCGCAGCCCGAAATCCACATCCGCTCGCACGCCAGGGCGCGCTACGCCACCGTGGCAGGGGTGCTGGCCGGTGCCCAGCGCCATGGACTGACCAAACTCGGAATTCTGGGCTCGGAGCAGTTCGGCGATTGAGCTGTTTTCGGCCGCAGGCGCAGTCGCCTGCAAAGACGCGGTGTTGTGGGAGCGCGCCCCCGCGCGCGAAGGGTTCGGCCGCAGGGGCGGCCTCGCGCCACTCAGGGCAGGCGGCGCATCCGAAAGCGCCGTGCTGAAGCATCCGGCGCGCTGTCGGGCAAGCGCAGGCCCCGCAATTCGCGCCCGCACTGGCCCGGTGTGGCCGTGGCCTGCCAGGTGGCGGCGATGCGCTGGCCGTCCACACTTTCTTCCATCGTCAGGGCCTCGTCGTCCCAGTCGGCCACGACCAGATGGTGTTCTTCGCCCCGGTTCAGGCTGCCCTTGAGGCTGCCGGCGTATTCGGGGTGCGGGTCCAGCTCCAGCAGCCATGGCGCTTCGCCGCGCTGGCGCGCACCGTCGGTCCATTCCAGCTGCCAGCGGCCCACCAGCATGTCCGGCCCGATCTCTGTCGCCGAGGGGCAGACGGGGGCTGCGGCGTAAGCGACGCCACCGAGGCAGACCCACAGCAGAAAGAGGCAGCGCTTCATGCCGCGTTGCTGCTGGCCGAGGCCGCGCGCTTGGCAAATTCGGCGCGCAGGGCCTTGAGCTTTTCGCGCGGGTCTTCCTTGACCGTGGCCTTGTCCAGCGCCATCTCGGCGATGAACCGGCTGGGCACGCCCGCCACCGTTTCGCGGCCCTGCTTGCGTCGGCGCGTCCAGCTCACCGCAAGCGTGCGCTGGGCGCGGGTGATGCCCACGTACATCAGGCGCCGTTCTTCCTGCAGGCGCTGCAGGATGCCCTCGCTCATCGGACCGTCGCTGCGGCCGCTGGGGTTGGCGTCGTCGCCGAGCTTGAAGGGCAGCAGACCTTCGTTGACGCCCACCAGCATCACATGCGGCCACTCCAGGCCCTTGGACGCATGCAGCGTGGACAGCGTGACCACGTTCTGTTCTTCCTCGCGCTCATTGAGGGTGGAGATCAGCGACACGGTCTGCGCCACTTCCAGGAGGCTTTTGCGTTCGGTCGCCTGCGCGCCGGTGGCGTCCTCGATCTCGCCGCCGCAGCGCCCGGCCATCCAGTCGCAGAACTCCAGCACATTGGTCCAGCGGGCGTTGGCCACCTTCTCGTTGTCCTCGCCGTCGTACAGGTGCTTTTCGTAGCCGATGTCCTTGAGCCAGTCGGTCAGGAACCGCATCGCGTCTTCCTTGCCCGCGGTGTGGCGCGCGCGGTGTTCCAGATCGTTGATGTAGCGGCCCAATTCGTGCAGGCCATGCAGGGCGCGACTCGACACGGCGCTGGGCAGGCTGCTGGCGAACAGCGCCTCGAACAGGCTGACCTTGTACTTCGTGGCAAAAGTGCCCAGCTGCGCCAGTGTCTGGTGGCCGATGCCGCGTTTGGGCGACGTGATGGCGCGCAAAAACGCGGGGTCGTCGTCGTTGTTGATCCACAGGCGGAACCAGGCACACAGGTCCTTGATCTCGGCCTTGTCGAAAAAGCTTTGCCCGCCCGAGACCTTGTACGGAATCTGCGCGCGGCGCAATGCTTGCTCGAAAGCGCGGGCCATGTGGTTGGCGCGGTAGAGGATGGCGAAGTCCTTGAACTCGCGGTGCTGGGCGCCTTCGGTGGTGGTGCCGGCGCGGATTGACTGGATGCGCGCGACCGCACGTTCGGCCTCGTGCTCTTCGTTGTCGGCATCGACCACGCGCACCGGCTCGCCCTCGCCCAGTTCCGAAAACAGCGTCTTGGGAAACAGCTTGGGGTTGGGCCCGATGACGTTGTTGGCCGCGCGCAGGATGGCGCTGGTGGAGCGGTAGTTCTGCTCGAGTTTGATGACCTTCAGATTCGGAAAGTCCTGCGGCAAGCGCTTGAGGTTGTCCAGCGTCGCGCCGCGCCAGCCGTAGATCGACTGGTCGTCGTCGCCCACGGCGGTGAAGCAGGCGCGCTCGCCCACGATGTGCTTGAGCACCTCGTACTGGGTGGCGTTGGTGTCCTGGTATTCGTCCACCAGCACATGGCCCAGCGTGCGGTTCCACTTCTCGCGCACCTCAGGAAAGTCGGCCAGCAGTTTGAGCGGCAAGCCGATCAGGTCGTCAAAGTCCACGCTCTGGTAGGCCGTCAGGCGCTCTTCGTAGCGCGCCATGATGCGCGCGATCACGCGGGCGTTGTCGTCGGGGGCCTGCGCTTCGGCCTGGGCCGCGTTCAGGCCCTGGTTTTTCCAGAGGCTGATGGTCCACTGCCACAGGCGCGCGGTGGCGGCATCGGTGGTACCGCCGCAATCCTTGAGGATGCTGACCACATCGTCGGCGTCCAGAATGGAGAACTGCGGTTTGAGGCCCAGCACATGGCCGTCCTCGCGCATGATGCGCACGCCCAATGCGTGGAAGGTGCAGATCACCACGTCCTTGGCCGCCTTGCCGATCAGGCCACGGGCGCGTTCGCGCATT
>CAXRGK010000106.1:0-3554 GCA_964230145.1 Burkholderiaceae bacterium
CAGCCAGAACCACAGGGTCGTGAGCAGGTAGCAAAGCAGCAGGGCGCTGCGCGAATAGGGCACTTGCAGCAAGGCAAAGCCCAGCGGCGTCAGCACAAAGGGTGCGGCCGTGGTGACCAGCAACAGGCTGCTGCGCTCGGCGGCCGGCAAGTGGGCACCGCGGTACAGCAGGTGCGCCGCCACCACATAGGGCACGGCGCTGGCCAGCACGGTGCGGCTGAAATCCACGGTGACCCAGCCCTGCTGGCGCCACCACAGGCCCAGGGCCCAGGCCAGGGCCAGCACCGAAGTGCCCAGCAGGGCCCACAGCAGCTGGCTGTGCTGGTGGCGCGCCCGTTCGGACGCCAGCGAGGCCCGGTGCCGGTGCGGCAGGGTCATGGGCCAGGTGGCCACGGGCAGCAGCGGGGCTTCTTCGTAGACCTGCAGGACCTGGGCGGCCATGGCTTCGGGCTTGTGGCGGGCCTCGTAGCGATGGCGTGCGGCGGCGGCCAGACGGCGGCGCAGACCTGCGTCTGCCAGCAGCCGTTGCAGGGCCTGCTGGACTTCAAACGGGTCGTTGGCCACCAGCAGGGCGCTTTCGCCGTCCACCAGGAGTTCTTCGACGCCGGGCAAGCGGCTGGCCACGATGGCCATGCCGGCGCGCATGGCTTCGATCAGTGAAATCGGCAAGCCTTCATGGTCGGACAGCAGCACAAAGATCTGGTGCTGGGCCAGCTGCTCGGCCACGTTGTGCACATCGCCGCTGAACTGCACGTGCGGCAGGTCGAGCTGGCTGGCCAGCTGCTGGTGCACGGTGCGCTGCGGGCCGTCACCCAGCAGCCGCACGGCAGGACGTGTGCCGTCTGCGGCCATCAGGGCCAGTGCCTGCAGCAGCAGGTCGTGGCGTTTGGGCAGGGCCATGCGCGCCACCATGGCGATGCTGGGCCGGTCGTCGCGCTGATCGCTCTGCCAGACCACATCGGCAATCGCGTTGGGGATCACGCTGGCGCGGGCCGGGTCCATCGGCAGGCGCTCTGCCAGCGTTTTTTCGTAGGCGGACACGCAGACCATGCGCGTGGTCCAGGCGGCCAGTACCGCCTCGGCCAGCCAGGCGTTCAGGCGGATGGGCGCAGGGGCCTGTGGCTTGAAGCCAAAGCCATGCACCGTGTAGACGACCGGGATGCCGCGCAGCTTGCCTGCCAGCCGCGCCACCACACCCGCCACGGCGCTGTGCACATGGATCAGGTCCGGGGGCTGGGTGCGCAGCTGGGCCAGCAGTGCGCGCACCGAGCCGAAGATGCGCAGCGGGTTGAGCGAATTGCGCAGTGCCGGCAGTGTGGTGGTCTGGACGCCGAGTTCGCGCAGGGCCTGCTCCAGGAAAGTGCCATCGTCTCCGCCGATGACCGCCGAGAAACAGACTTGGCCGCGCAAGGCCCGGCACAGCTCGATCACATGGGTCTGCGCCCCGCCGATTTCGCCCTTGGTGATGACCAGCAGGACATGCAGGTGGCGGGTGGATCCTCGGTTCAAATCCGAGGATGGCAGCGGGGGCGTCATTCCCGCGAAAGCGGGAATCCGTGTCTTACTGGTAGCCATCCGGGTTGCCGGATTGCCAGCGCCAGGAATCTGCGCACATGCGGTCCACGTCCAGCCTGGCCTGCCAGCCCAGTTCGCTTTGGGCAAAGCGGGTGTCAGCGCAAAGGATGGCTACGTCGCCCGGACGGCGGTCCACAAACCGGTAGGCAATGGGCACGCCGTTGACCCGCGCAAAGGCATCGGCCAGTTCTTTCACGCTCACCCCCCGGCCGGTGCCGAGGTTGACCGTGATGCTGGCTTGCTTGTCCTGCAGGTAGCGCAGCGCCGCCAGGTGGCCCTGGGCCAGATCGACCACATGGATGTAGTCACGCACCCCGGTGCCATCGGGTGTGGGGTAGTCATTGCCGAAGATGCTGAGGAACTCACGCTTGCCCACGGCCACCTGGGTGATGAAGGGCATCAGGTTGTTGGGGATGCCATTGGGGTGTTCGCCGATCAGACCACTCTCGTGCGCGCCCACCGGGTTGAAGTAGCGCAGGATGGCCACCTGCCAGCGCGGGTCGGCCGCCTGCAGGTCGCGCAGGATGTCCTCGCACATCAGCTTGGTGCGGCCATAGGGGTTGGTGACCTGCAACTTGCTCGATTCGGTGATCGGCACGGTGTCGGGATCACCATAGACGGTGGCCGAGGAGCTGAAGACGATGCGGCGCACGTTGGCGCGGTCCATGGCCTGCAGCAGGGCCAGGGTGCTGCCGACGTTGTTGTCGAAGTAGCGTACCGGCTGGGCCACCGATTCGCCCACGGCCTTGAGGCCGGCAAAGTGGATCACGCCATCGATGCTGTGCCCGGTAAAGATCCGGTCCAGTGCTGCACCATCGCGCACATCGGCCTGGACAAAATGGAATCGGGGGCCACAGAGCTGTTCGAGCCGGTCGAGCACCTGGATGCTGCTGTTGCACAGGTTGTCCACGATGACCACTTCGTGGCCGGCTTGCATGAGTTCGACTGCGGTGTGTGAACCGATGTAGCCGGCACCACCGGTGATGAGAATTCTGGACATCGCCCGATTGTAGGAGCGCTCCCCTGCGTGCGAAGGTCACCCTGGGGCGCCAGCCACTCGGCCGCGGGGCAAGCTCCTACAGGCGATAATTGCAGGTTGCTTGCATATTTCAGGGTTTCCAAGGTTTCCAAATGGCTCAATACGTTTTCTCCATGAACCGGGTCGGCAAGACCGTCCCCCCCAAGCGCCAGATCCTCAAGGACATTTCGCTGTCGTTCTTCCCTGGCGCCAAGATCGGTGTGCTCGGCCTCAACGGCTCGGGCAAGTCCACCCTGCTCAAGATCATGGCGGGCATCGACAAGGAGATCGAGGGCGAGGCCATCCCGATGCCGGGCCTGAAGATCGGCTACCTGCCCCAGGAGCCCCAGCTCGACCCCGAGCACACCGTGCGCCAGTCGGTCGAAAGCGGCATGGGCGAAGTGGCTGCAGCCAAGCAGCGCCTCGAAGAGGTGTACGCCGCCTATGCCGAAGAAGACGCCGACTTTGACGCCCTGGCCGCCGAGCAGGCCCAGCTCGAAGCCATCATTTCCGCTGCTGGCGCCGAAGGCGACTCCGAGCACCTGCTGGAAATTGCGGCTGACGCCCTGCGCCTGCCGCCCTGGGATGCGGTCATCAAAAACCTGTCCGGCGGTGAAAAGCGCCGCGTGGCCCTGTGCCGTCTGCTGCTGTCCAAGCCCGACATGCTGCTGCTCGACGAACCGACCAACCACCTGGACGCCGAGTCGGTGGACTGGCTGGAACAGTTCCTGTCGCGTTTTTCTGGCACCGTGGTGGCCATCACCCACGACCGCTATTTCCTGGACAACGCCGCCGAGTGGATTCTCGAACTCGACCGCGGCCACGGCATCCCGTACAAGGGCAACTACTCCACTTGGCTGGAGCAGAAAGAAGCCCGTCTGGAACAGGAACAGCGCACCGAAGACGCCCGCACCAAGGCCATGAAAAAGGAACTGGAGTGGGCGCGCCAGAACCCCAAGGG
>CAXRGK010000107.1:0-3132 GCA_964230145.1 Burkholderiaceae bacterium
CTGGACATGCCGATCACCGAAGCCGGCGGCGGCCTCTCGGGTGGCCAGCGCCAGCTGGTCTCAATCGCCCGCATGATGCTGCGCGACCCCAAGTTGGTGTTCATGGACGAGCCCACCGCCAGCATGGACCAGAACACCGAAGCACGCGTGATCGCTGTGCTCAAGGAATGGTTGCAGGGCCGCACCTTGCTGATGTCCACCCACCGCCCGCAGCTGCTGGAGTGGGCCGATTCGATCGCCGTGATTGACGCCGGCCAGTGCGTGGCTTTTGGCGAAAAAAACGAGATGCTGTCCAAGCTCTCGCGCGGCATCGATGTCAAGGCGGCGGCGAACCCCGCACAGACCGAAGGGAGCCTCGCATGAGCAAGCAGCAGCATTCATTGGCCCAGGCGGGCTTTGGCATCGCCACCGTCGAAGACGACGAGCGCCGGGTCAGCAGGATCCTCGTGTGGTCCACCCTGTTCACATTGCTGGCCGCACTGGTCTGGGCCGGCTTTTTCGAGCTCGATGAAATCACCCGCGCGCAGGGCAAAGTGATTCCCAGCAGCCGCGAACAGGTCATCCAGAGCCTGGACTCGGGCGTGCTCAGCGAGCTGATGGTGCGCGAAGGCAGCCTGGTCGAAAAAGACCAGGTCTTGCTGCGCATCGACGACGCCCGCTCGGGCGCGGTCTACCGCGAAGCCCAGGAGAAGTACCTTTCGCTGCTGGCCATGACGGCGCGGTTGCGCGCCGAGGCCTACAACATCCCGCTGGCCTTCCCGCCCGAACTCAAGGACGAGCGGGCTCTGGTGGAGCAGGAGACACTGGCCTACAACGCCCGCAAACGCGCCCTGACCGAGTCGCTGCGCGCGCTCGACATCTCGATTGCCGCCGTCAGCCGGGAGCTGACCATCACCGAACCGCTGGTCAGCCAGGGCGTGATGTCCGAGGTGGAGTTGCTGCGGCTGCGTCGCCAGCAGTCCGAGCTGATGGGCCAACGCGCCGAGCGCAACAACCGCTACATCACCGACGCCAACAACGAACTGGTGCGCGTCAACAGCGAGCTGTCGCAGACCAAGGAAAACGCTTCGGCACGCGAAGACGCCTTCAAGCGCACCACTTTGCGCGCGCCCATGAAGGGCGTGGTCAAGAACGTGCAGGTCACCACGGTGGGCGGCGTGATCCAGGCCGGACAGCCCATCCTGGAAATCGTCCCCACCGAAGACGAAATGCTGGTCGAAGCCTATGTCAAGCCCGCCGACGTGGCCTTCCTCAAGGTGGGCCAGCCGGCCACCGTCAAGCTGACCGCCTACGACTTCAACAAGTACGGCGGGCTCGATGGTGTGGTCGACTACCTCAGCCCCGACACGTTGCGCGACGAGCGGCAAAAGCGCCCGGGCACACCGGTGGAACTGGAAGAGGGGCTTTACCGGATTCTGGTGCGCATCAAAAACGCGCGGGAGGTGCGCCACGGCCTCAAGCTCGACCCTACCCCGGGCATGACCGCCATGGTCGACATCCGAACCGGCCAGAAAACCGTTCTCGAATACATCTTCCGTCCATTGCAAAACGTGAGCATGGCGCTGCGCGAGCGTTGACCTTCAAAGGAACAACATGAACGACAAGACCCCCCAATTCCTCAGCACTGCGGCTGCGGCCAACATGTTGGGTTTGTCCACCACGCTGATCCAGTCGCTGGTGGACAAAAACGAGCTCCAAGGCTGGAAGACCCGTGGTGGCCACCGCCGCATCTCGCTGCAGTCCATCCACGATTACCAGGCGCAGGCGCGCATGCACAGCAGCCCGCCAAGCCGCTCACGCACGCCCCCCAAAATCCTGGTCGCCGTCGAGTCGCCGGAAACCCTGGAGCATCTACAGCAAAGGAGCACGCTCCAAGACTTCCCTGTCACCCTGAAGTTTGTCGATTCGATCACCGAAGCCTTGCTGAACCTGGCCACTGAACGCCCTGACTTGCTGGTGGCCGAACTCACCATGCCCAAGTCTCAACAGGAAAAAACTTTGCAGGCACTGGAAAACTTCAACGCACGCAGTCGCCCGATCTCGATGGTCTTGGTGAGCAAAGAAAGTGAGCTGCAAGCGTCCTCCACCGAAACTCGCAACGCCATCCAGATCGCACCCGGGCCACTGACGGATGTCTGGCTGCACGCCTACCTCACAGGAGTGGTCGCAACATGTCGAACCTGAAATCCTGGTCAAGCCCTGAAAGCGGCAGCGTGCTTGCACGCGGCCAGCGCAAGGCCCCACACGGCGCTTTACTGGCCGCCAACACACGCGCCCTGGCCGAAATAGGCCCCTTGCCGGAACCTGTCGATCAGGATGTGCGCGGACAAGCCCTGCGACAGCTGCGCATGCAAAAAGGCTGGGATGCGGTATCGCTGGCCACACAGGCCTGCATCTCTCTGCGCCAGCTTTACCAGCTTGAGAGCGGAGAAACCACTCTTTTTTACAGTCAAAGTCTGCGCAACCAGGCGGGCCGCCGTGTGGCGGCACTCCTGGGCACTCGGTGGGACGAGCTGGAGCCAACCGTCCAGCCATCCGTTCAGGACAAACACCTGAAGCTGGTGTCGACCGCTGCGAAAGAGGCGCCGACAGTGACGCTGCTGGCTGAGCCCTCCCCCCTCAGAGATCCGGTACCCGCAGCCAATAACGAGAGGAAATTGGCAACAGAAGTGCCCATGGGGCTGGCCAAGCCAGCCATGGACACGCTGGTGGTCCCGACCCCCGTCATGGCGAAAATCAACCGTCCTGCTGAAGAAAATCCCACTTCGCACAACACCCGTCAGCGGCTGCACCCCGTGTGGACCGTGGTCGGCTGGCTGCTGGCTGCGGCAGCGGGCGCCGGGACAGGATCGGCACTGGCCATGTTCTGGGGTGTCAGGCTCTGATCGTCGCCCAGCCGCTTGTACTTTCCTTGATTTGCCCTGCTAACAAGGCGGAAGAACGACGAAAGGCTGGTGCGCAAGGTCGTGATTAGAATTTCTCGGTCAAAAGGACCTTGATGAACATCTTTGACACGCGCACAGCGTTCCTCATTGCGGGCCTGCTCTACTTTCTGATGCCGTGGGTGGTCTGGATGGCCCTGCGCACACAGAAAACCACCTCGATCGCGCAATGGTGCATCGGCGGTGAGCT
>CAXRGK010000108.1:0-27839 GCA_964230145.1 Burkholderiaceae bacterium
CCAGCCTCGATGGCGTGGCCGAAGGTGTGGCCGAAGTTGAGGATGGCGCGCAGGCCCGATTCGCGCTCGTCCTGCCCGACCACCCAGGCCTTGATCTCGCAGCTGCGCTGCACCGCATGGGCCAGCGCAGCAGGCTCACGCGCCATCAGCGCGCCGATGTTCGCCTCGATCCAGGCCAGAAAATCCATGTCGGCGATCGGGCCGTACTTGATGACCTCGGCCAGACCCGCGCTCAGCTCGCGCTCGGGCAGGGTTTTGAGCGTGTCCAGATCGCAGACCACGCGCACCGGCTGGTAAAACGCGCCGATCATGTTCTTGCCCAGCGGGTGGTTGATGGCGGTCTTGCCGCCCACCGACGAGTCCACCTGCGACAGCAACGTGGTCGGCACCTGCACAAAGGGCACGCCACGCATGTAGCTGGCGGCGGCAAAGCCGGTCATGTCGCCCACCACACCGCCACCGAGCGCAAACAGCACGGTCTTGCGGTCGCAGCCCTTGGACAGCAGGGCGTCAAAGATCAGGTTGAGCGTCTGCCAGTCCTTGTGCGCCTCGCCATCGGGCAGCACCACGGTGTGGACTTGCTTGTAATGCGGTGCAAGCGCAGCGCGCAGCTGCGCTTCGTACAGGGGGGCAATGGTGTCGTTGGTCACGATCATCGCGGCCTGCGCCTTGGGCAGTCCAGCCCAGGTCTCAGGCTGCGCCAGCAGGCCAGCGCCAATGTGGATGTCGTAGCTGCGGTCGCCCAGCGAAATGGCGACTTTGGAGGTGGTGGAGGTCATGTGCCTAGTTTAGAGCCTGCGACAGACATGTCCTGTAGGAGGCCGCCCCCGCGGCCGATGGCTGTTCGCGCGCTGGGGCGCGCTCCTACAAAACAGATTTGAAGGCGGTCTGCACGGGGGGCGACACCAGACCCGAGACGTCACCGCCCAGCTTGTGGATCTCCCGCACCAGGGTGCTGCTGATGTGTTGCACATTCGCGCTGGTGTGCAGGAACACCGTGTCCACCTGCGGTGCCAGATGGCGGTTCATGCCGGCCATCTGGATTTCGTAGTCGTAATCGGTGACCGAGCGCAGGCCGCGCACGATCACGCTGGCGCCTTGCGACTTCACGAAGTCCACGATCAGGCCGTCAAACGGCAGCGCCTTCACATTCGGGCAGTCGGCCAGCGCGGCCTGCGCCAGCTGCAGGCGCTGGTCCAGACTGAACAGGGTTTTCTTGTGCACCGCCCGCGCCACGGCAATCACCACGGTGTCGAACAGGGCGGCCGCACGGCGCACCACGTCTTCGTGGCCCAGGGTCAGCGGATCGAAGGTGCCCGAATAAACGGCAATGACGGAACGGCTCATGCGCAGGCTCTCGTGGAAAAGGTGCCAAAGATTATGCAGTCCGGCGCAACAGGTGGGCATGCACCGCGCCGGCCTTGAGATGGCGCACCAGCTGCAGGCCCAGCGGCGTCAGGGTCTCGTCGGTCCACGCGCAGGGGGCTTCGAGGTAGACCCAGCCGTCCACCGGCACCAGCCGTACGGCGGCTTTCAGGGCCGGCTCGAACCAGGGGCCGTCAAATGGCGGATCCAAAAACACCGCATCGAAAGCCCCGGCCGTCAGGCGCTGCATGGCGGCCACGGCGTCGCTGCGCTGCACCTGCAGCATGCCGGCTTTCAATTTTTCGGCTTGTTGCTGCAGGGCACGGACCAGTTCGGCGTCGTGCTCCAGCGCAATCACCTGCGCCGCACCGCGCGAGGCGGCTTCCAGCCCCAGCGCGCCGGTGCCGGCAAAGGCGTCCACGCAGCGCCAGCCGCTCAGGTCCTGCCCCAGCCAGTTGAACAGGGTCTCGCGCACGCGGTCAGGCGTGGGGCGCAAGCCCGGCTTGTCGAGCACCTTGATCGGGGTGCGCCGCCACTGGCCGCCAATGATGCGGATGTCGTGGGAGGCTTGGCCGCGTGGGGGCGGGGTCGCCGGTTTCTTTTTGGGGGGCAAGGAAGACTTGGGGCGCATGGACACGGAGTGTACGGGGCCACCCCGTGCAACACACATGAAAAGCGCCAGCCGCCCTTTCAGGCGCTGGCGCTTGATGCCATTGAGGCGGCGCAGCACACACTGCGGATGCCCGATGTGTGACAGGAACTTATTTGGCTTCTGCGGCTTTTTTCTCGACCTTGGCGGTTTCAGCCTTCACTTCGGCCTTGGCGTCCTTCTTGACGTCCTGGCTGGCTTTCTTCTGGGCTTTCTTGTCGCCCTTGGCTGCCTTGGTTTCGGCTTTCACTTCGGCTTTGGCATCGGCCTGCGCGGGCACAGCGGGTGTGGCCGCCACAGCGGGCGTTGCCGGCTTGGCCGGGGTGGCCGGCGTTGCAGGCGTGGCCTGGGCGAATGCGCCAGCAGCAAAAAAACCGGCGATCAGGGTGGCGAGCAGCTTGTTCATGAGGGGTTTTCCTTCATTTCGGGTTGTCAGCCCGGCACCTTGCCGGACTTGAAACCACAACGCCTCGGCCTTGGCGACTGATGACGCTGCACCAGCGCAGTTGTAACGCGCTGTGACGCCCTGCGCACAATCACTCTCCACCCCAAAGCCTGCATCCACATGACTTGCATCAAGAAGCCTGCAGATCAGGCTTGGCACCTCGGCGCAGCCCTTCTAGAGTGACAACACAGTCTTCAGACACCACAAGCACAAGGCAGACACCATGAGCATTTCCGACACCGACGCCCCGATCAGCCACTTCACCCATTGCCATGTGGGCATCCTGGCGCAGCTCTCGCGTCTGAACGAGTTGCCCGCCCTGCTGGGTCCGGCCGCGCTGGCGCGCAAGACAGCTGAACAGTCCATCGCCTTTTTTGGCAAGGGCATGTATGTGCACCACCAGGAAGAAGAAAAAGAACTGTTCCCGGCGGTGCGCAGCAGCGCGCATGCTGGGCCTGAACGCCTGCGCGTGGAGGGCCTGATCGATCAGCTGACGGCCGGTCACCGCGAACTTGAAGCCCTGTGGGAAAGCATTGCGCCTGGTCTGCACAAGGTGGCCAAAGGACAGGACGCCTCACTCGATGAGGCGTCGCTTTCGCGTCTGGTGCAGCAGTACCGCCAGCATGCCCTGCTGGAAGAGAATGAATTTCTGCCACTGGCCGAAACCATTCTGGGGCGCAACAGCAACCACATGGCGGCACTGGGCCTGTCGCTGCACATGCGGCATGTGCCGCGCTTTGCTGCGCACATCTGAACTTCACCGTTCAGTGGGGGGCCGCCCCTGCGGCCGAAGAAGCCTTCATTCGCGAGCGGGGGCTCGCTCCTACAAAGGAGTGCCGCCCACCACCACCGTCACCATGCGCCCGGGCTGCAGCACCCGGGCGAAGGCCCGACGCACATCGGCGGTCGTGACCTTGGCCATGTTCTCGGTCCAGCGGTCCAGATAGTCCAGCGGCAACTGGTTCCAGGCGATGTTGGCCACGTTGTCCAGCAGCTTGCGGTTGCTGTCGATGCGCAGCGCAAAGCCGCCGATCAGATTGTCCTTGGCGGCTTGCAGCTCGGCCTCGGTCGGTCCCTGCTCCACAAAGTCTTTGACCACCTGACGCGCCACCTCGACAGCCTGTGCGGCCTGATCGGGGCGGGTTTGCAGGCCCACGGTGAAAGCCCCCGCATGCAGCGCGGGTGAGAAATAGCTGTAGACGCTGTAGCTCAGGCCGCGCTTTTCACGCACCTGTTCGGTCAGGCGCGAGGTGAAGCCCCCACCGCCCAGGATGTGGTTGCCCAGCAGCAGGGCAAAAAAGTCCGGGTCGTTGCGCTTGTGGCCGGGCTGCCCGATCAGCACATGGGCCTGGGCCGAATCGAAGGGCAGGCGCAGGTCCTGTGCGGCGTTGAGCTCAGGCACTTCGGCCACCGCAGGCAGGGCCTCGCATCGGCCTTGCGGCCAGTGCGCCAGCAAGCGCGTGACCAGTGCATCCGCCTGCTCGCGGTTCAGGTCGCCCACCACACTGACCACCGCACGGCAAGGCCGCAAGGCCTGGGCATGCCAGCGCTGCAGGTCGGCCACACCGATGCGCTGCAGGCTCCCGGGGGTGCTGCGCCAGCTGTAGGGGTGACCGCCGTAGACAGCTTCGGCAAAGCGGTTTTGTGCCACGGTGCCGGGGCGGGTCAGGGATTCACGGATGGCCGCAGCCAGTTTGTCGCGGTCGCGCAGCCACACCCCCTGCGGGTAAGCCGGATGGGCCATCTGGCGGGCCGCCAGCCGCGCGGCCTTGTCCAGCAAATCGGCATCGCTCAGGCTGCGCAGCGAAAAGCTCAGACGGTCGCCAGACGCCGATGCGCCAAAGCTGGCGCCCAGATCGGCCCAGGCCTCGCCCAGCTGGTTTTCATCAAGCGCCTTGGCGTAAGGCCCCTGCGCGCCGGGCAATGCGCGGATGCCGCTGGCCAGCTGTCCCGCCGCCGCCGAGGCCAGCCCCGGCTTGTCGGCCGGGTCCCGGCGGCTGCCAGCGTCCAGGTCGATTTGCACATCGACCATCGGGATGTTGTGGGCCTCGACCAGGTAGACACGGGCGCCGCTGGCCTGCTGCCAGTGCTGGATGGGCAGCACCGCATGGGCCGCCTGCACCAGACCCAGGGTGGTCGCGCACAACAGCGCCGACCGCTTCAGGAATGTCCAGGTGTTTGTCATGTTCTGCTCTCCCTTCAGTGGCGTGCACCCGGCACCGCACGGCGGGGCTGGGCTTTGACCGACAGGGGCTGGGGCCGCAGGGTGCCCACGGTCAGTTCATCATCGCCAAAGTATTTTTGGGCCACCGCCTGCACCTGCGCCGCCGTGACCTGGCGCAGCCGTGCGATCACCTGTGCGCCACTGTCGGGCGGCAGGCCCAGCGACCAGGCCACACCCAGTTCACGCGCCTGGTTGAAGACCGAGTCGAGCTTGTAGACCTCGCTGGCCACCCATTGCGTCTTGACGCGCTGCAGCTCGGCTTCGGTCACGCCTTCATCGGCGACTTTTTTGACCTGCGCGCGCAAGGCGGCTTCCAGTGCCTCGGGGGCCACACCTTTGGCGGGCACGCCGTCGAGCATGAAGAACTGCGGACCGCGCCCCATCAAGCCATTGCCCGCCCCCACGCTGTCGGCCAGCCGCTTGTCGCCTTGCGCCAGGGCCCTTTCGAGCCGGGCGCCGCTGTAACCGTCAAGGACAGCGGCCAGCACCGTGAGGGCGAGCGCATCGTCGTGCTCGGGTGTCTGCGCCATCGAGGCCAGGCGCGGCACCTTGAAAGCCAGCGCCACATAGCTTTGCTCAGCCGGCGCCTTGAGATCGACGCGGCGCAGGCCCTTTTGCACGGGATCGGTCTGCGGCTTGCGCTCAGGCACAGCCCGCACCGGCAAGCTGCCATAGTGCTTTTCGGCCAACACCCGCACCTGCTCGGGGTCAACATCGCCCGCCACCACCACGATGGCGTTGGCCGGGGTGTACCAGCGTTGGTAAAAATCACGCGCGTCCTGTGGGGTCATGGCCTCCAGATCGCTCATCCAGCCTACGATGGGACGGCGGTAGGGCGAGGCACTGAGAGCGGTCGCGGTCAGCACCTCATGCAGCAGGGCACGCGGGTTGTCTTCGGTGCGCAGCCGGCGCTCTTCCTTGACGACTTCGATTTCCTTGCGAAACTCTTCGTCGGGCCACTGGTTGTTGGCAAAACGGTCGGCTTCGAGCTGCATCACTTCTTCGAGGCGGCTGGCCGGGATCTGCTGAAAGTAGCCGGTGTAGTCCTTGGAAGTGAAAGCGTTTTCTCGTCCGCCGAGTGCCGCCACGCGGCGCGAGAACTCGCCCGGCGCCAGCCGTGCCGTACCCTTGAACATCATGTGTTCGAGCACATGGGCCACACCGCTGGTGCCGTCCACCTCGTCGATCGAGCCCACCCTAAGCCAGACCATGTGCACGGCGGTGGGCGCCCGCCGATCGGGCCGCACCCACAGCTGCATGCCGTTGGACAGGGTGTAGGTGTAGGTGGCGCGTTGTTGCGCGACCGCAGCAGCTGCGGGCGTCTGCGGTGTCTGGGCCAGTGCGGAAAAAACGGGCGCCACCAGGGACGCCATCAGGGCGGTCAGTACAAGCAAGCGGGGTTTCATAAAATGGATCATCCTTGAAAACCGGACGGTTGCCGGACCTCCGCCCGAAAAACCGTTTCCAGTTTCAACTTTTCCCCCTTCCATGTTCAGTTTTTTCCGCAAGAAATCCCCGGCGCCGACGCCTGAAGTGCCGGCCACCGCACCGGCCATCGAAGCTTCATCCGACTCAGATGCACGCACCCGGTGGGATACTGCCCCTGCGGCCGAAGACATTCGCGCGCAGGGGCGCGCTCCCACGCCAACAACAGCTGCGCCAGCGCGCCAGAGCTGGATGGAGCGCCTCAAATCAGGTCTGCGCAAGACCGGTTCGTCGATCGCCACCGTCTTCACTGGCACGCAGATCGACGACAACCTCTACGAAGAACTGGAAACCGCCCTCTTGATGGCCGACACCGGCGTCAAGGCGACCGAACAGCTGCTGGCCGATCTCAAGCGCCGCGTGAAAGAGGCCAAGGCCACCGACCCGGCCCGGGTCAAAGGCCTGCTGGCGGACGCGATCGCCGACCTGCTGGCCCCGCTGCAAAAGCCTTTGACCATCGGGGAGCAGCAACCCACCGTCATCATGGTCGCGGGCGTCAACGGCGCAGGCAAAACCACCTCGATCGGCAAGCTGACCAAGCACCTGGCCGACGGTGGCGAAAGCGTGCTGCTGGCCGCCGCCGACACCTTCCGTGCCGCCGCCAAGGAGCAGCTGGCCGTCTGGGCCGACCGCAACACGGTCGAGATCGTCAGCCAGCAAGGCGGCGACCCGGCCGCCGTGAGTTTTGACGCCGTCACCGCCGGTCGCGCCCGGGGCAAGGACGTGGTCCTGGTGGACACCGCCGGCCGCCTGCCCACCCAGCTGCACCTGATGGAAGAGCTGAAAAAGATCAAGCGGGTGGTGCAAAAAGCCGACGCCACGGCCCCGCATGAGGTGCTGCTGGTGATCGACGGCAACACCGGCCAGAACGCCCTGGCCCAGGTCAAGGCCTTTGACGAAGCGCTGCAGCTGACCGGCCTGATCGTCACCAAGCTCGACGGCACCGCCAAGGGCGGCGTGCTCTGCGCCATTGCCCGAGAAAAGCCGATCCCGGTGTATTTCATCGGCGTCGGTGAAAAGCTGGAAGACCTCGAAACCTTTGACGCCCGCGAATTCGCGCAGGCCTTGCTCGCATGAACACCACCGAACCCCGTTTGACTTCTCTCTCCCATGGCGGCGGCTGCGGCTGCAAGATCGCCCCGGGCGTGCTGTCCGACATCCTGCGCGGGACCACGGCACTGCCAGTACCGCCCGAGCTGCTGGTGGGCATCGAAACCGCCGACGACGCGGCCGTTTACCGGCTCAACGACGAACAGGCCCTGATCGCCACCACCGACTTTTTCATGCCCATCGTCGACGACCCCTTCGACTTTGGCCGCATTGCCGCCACCAACGCCATCAGCGATGTGTACGCCATGGGCGGCACGCCCATCATGGCGCTGGCCCTGGTCGGCATGCCGATCAACGTGCTGTCCACTGCCACCATCGGCCGCATCCTCGAAGGCGGCGCCAGCGTCTGCAAGGCCGCCGGCATCCCGATCGCGGGCGGTCACACCATCGACTCGGTCGAGCCCATCTACGGCCTGGTCGCCCTGGGCCTGGTCCACCCCGGGCGCATCAAGCGCAATGCAGGCGCCAAGCCCGGTGACGTGCTGGTGCTGGGCAAACCGCTGGGCGTGGGCGTGCTGTCGGCCGCCCTCAAGAAGAACGCACTGCCCCCCGAAGGCTACGCGCAGATGATCGACACCACCACCCGTCTGAACACCCCCGGCCCTGCGCTGGCGGCCCTGCCAGGCGTGCATGCGCTCACCGACGTGACCGGCTTCGCCCTGGCCGGCCATGCGCTGGAAATGGCCCGAGGCAGCGGCTGCACGGTCGAGATCGACTGGGCAAACGTGCCCCTGCTCAGTGGCGTGCGCGAATTGGCCGCCCAGGGCATGGTCACCGGAGCGTCCGGCCGCAACTGGGCCGGATACGGCCAGGACGTGGCACTGCCCTCTGGTTTTGCCCCCGCAGACCAGGCCCTGCTGACCGACCCACAGACCAGCGGTGGCTTGCTGGTGGCCTGCCACCCGGACACCGTAGACCAGGTGCTGGCGACCTTCCACGGCCAGGGCTTCGGGCAGGCGGCCGTGGTTGGGCGGGTCACCGAAGGCCCGGCCCGCCTCCAAGTCAAGCCCTGAAGGCATGGCCCTGACCCACACGACTCGGCCTGGATACCTGTAACTCCTTGTCACAGCACCGGTTTTCCGGTTTAGCACTCCCTCATCGAGAGTGCTAATATATGAACATTCAAAGGAGTTCTGGAATGACCATTCAATCTGGTTCCCCGTCCACCGCGATGACCCTGAGCAACCCGTGGGCGGTCGTGCCCTCGCTGGGTCACCTCGACGCCTATATCACGGCCGTCAACCGCATGCCCATGCTCAGCCTTGAAGAAGAGCAGGCAGCAGCACGGCAACTCAAAGAAAACAACGACCTCGAAGCCGCTCGCAAGCTGGTGCTCTCACACTTGCGCCTGGTGGTGTCGGTCTCGCGCCAGTACCTGGGCTACGGCCTGCCGCATGGCGACCTGATCCAGGAGGGCAACGTCGGCCTGATGAAGGCCGTCAAGCGCTTCGACCCTGATCAGGGCGTGCGTCTGGTCAGCTACGCGCTGCACTGGATCAAGGCCGAAATCCACGAGTACATCCTCAAGAACTGGCGCATGGTCAAGGTCGCCACGACCAAGGCCCAACGCAAGCTGTTCTTCAACCTGCGCTCGATGAAGCAGGGCTTCAAGGCCGATGCCGAAGAAGGCACCCACCGCGACACGCTCTCCAGCGCCGAAGTCGACAAGGTCGCCAGCCAGCTGGGCGTCAAGCGCGAGGAAGTGCTGGAAATGGAAACCCGCATGTCCGGTGGCGACGTGCTGCTGGATCCGGCACCGAGCGATGACGGCGAGCAGGCCTTCGGCCCCATCGCCTACCTGTCGGACGCGGCCCACGAGCCCACCGCCATGATCGAAGCCCGTCAGCGCGACGTGCTGGCCAGCGATGGCCTGGTGGCCGCTTTGGAGCGCCTGGACGAACGCAGCCGCCGCATCGTCGAGGAACGCTGGCTCAAGGTCAATGACGACGGCTCGGGCGGCATGACGCTGCACGAACTGGCGGCCGAATATGGCGTGAGCGCCGAGCGCATCCGCCAGATCGAGGTGGCGGCCATGAAGAAAATGAAAAAGGCGCTGGTCGAATACGCCTGAGATTTCCCTGAACCATGAAAAAGGGACCGGCATGCCGGTCCCTTTGCTTTGGGGGCGATGCAGGGCTGGGCTTTACTGCACGTTGGCGCTCAGGCGGGTGATGGCACGACCGTCTTTGCTGAGCGTGCCCGTGCTGACCGCCATGCCTTTGAGGGTGCTGACCACGCTGGCTGACGTGGCGGTTGGGTAACGGCCCATGTACAGGGCTGCGGCTCCACCCACATGCGGGCTGGCCATGGAGGTGCCTGACATCACTGCCGTGCCCCCGCCGACCTTGAGCGACGTCACGCTCACCCCGGGCGCCCAGATGTCGACGCAACTGCCATAGTTGCTGAAGGAAGCTTCCGTATCGTTGGTGTCGGTTGCCGCCGTCACCAGCACGCCGGCGGTGCTGCCACCGCCGATGCGGGCCGGCGAGGTGTTGCAGGCGTTCGCGCTGGAATTGCCCGCTGCAATCGAGAAGAAAACCCCCTTGGCGGCAGCATTTCGCACCGCATCATCGAGCAGCTGGCTGGCACCGCCGCCCAGGCTCATGTTGGCCACGGCCGGCTTGATGGCGTTGGCGGCCACCCAGTCCACACCCTGGATCACAGAGGTGGTGGTGCCCGAGCCCTGGCAGTTGAGCACCTTCACGCCATAGACCGACACACCCGGCCCCATGCCAACCACCGTGGAAGTGTTGTCGTAGGCCGCCACGGTGCCAGCCACGTGCGTGCCATGTCCATTGCAATCGGTGTTGCGGCCATCGCCCGTGAAGTTGATGTGGCCCATCCGGTTGAGGTCCGCGTTCTTGGTGTCCACGCCGGTGTCGATGATGTAGGCACGCACGCCCTGCACCACACCCGAACCATTGCCGGCCACGGTGTAGCTCTGCGTGGCCAACGTCTTGCTGATGCCCCAGGGAATGAGCTGCACGCTGTTGGTGGCGCCCCCTGTGACACGGCCAGCAGGCTGAATGTCATGGACTTCCCTGCCTTGCACGGAATACACCTGCTCTTCTTCGACCCTATCGACCGATGGATCCGCACGCAGCGCCTGAAGCTGAGCAGCCGACAAGCGGGCCGACAGCCCCTTGAACACGGTGCCGAAGGCTGCATCGGCCTTGAACCGATGGCGTTTTTCCAGGGTCTGGACATGGCCCATCACGCGTTCACCCACGTGGGCCCAACGTTCAGGGTCACTGGCCAGCCGCTCGTCACGCACCGACCCTGGCTTGACCTGGGGGACTGCGCTGTCCTTGAAGCGCACAACATAAGTCTTATCCTGCGCCATCGCTGGACTTTGCAGGAAGACCCCCACCAGCGCGCATGCCAGCAACGATTGGATGATGCTTTTCATTTTTGAGCTCCCAAACAAGCTGAATTTGACACTTTATTTGTCAGAAATGATTCTACATCCACCAATCTGGCAAACGCTAAACTTCCTGACCTGATTGCAAGGACATCCTCATGCTGCTTCATTGGAACCGCCGCCAGACCCTGGGTCTGCTCTTTAGCGCGCTTTCGGCCTTGAGCCAGGCGGCTCTCGCTGCCGACTGGCCCAACCGCCCGGTACACCTGATCGTGGGCTTTCCGCCCGGCTCCAGCCCGGACCTGACGGCACGCGCCCTGGCCGAGCCGCTGTCGCGCTCACTGGGTCAGCCCGTTGTGGTGGACAACAAGGTCGGGGCGGGCGGCAACATCGCGGCGGACGCTGTGGCCAAGGCCACCGACGGCCACACGCTGGGGCTGATGATCAACGGCAACATGACGATCGCCCGCATCCTCAACCCCAAGGTTCCCTACGACCCGCTCAGGGACCTGGCCCCGGTCAGCCTGATCGGCACCGCGCCACTGCTGCTCGCGGTGCCTGCGGGCACTGCTGGCGAGACACCGGCGCAGTGGCTTGAACAAGCCCGCAAGGCGGGCAACAGGCTCAGCTACGGCTCGCCCGGGGTCGGCACGGTGGCCCATCTGGGCATGGAACTGCTCAAGCAGAAAGCCGGCATCGACCCGGTGCATGTGCCCTACCCTGGCAACCCGCAGATCATCAACGCCATGCTGGGTGGGCAGGTGCAACTGGCCCTGCTGCCCCCCGGGCTGGCCATGCCGCAGGTGAAGGCAGGCAAGCTGCGCGCCGTCGGCACCACCAGCACTGGCCGCAGCGCCCTCGTGCCTGAAGTGCCCAGCCTGGCCGAAGCCGGCGTGAAGAACTACCAGCTCGAGATCTGGAATGCGGTGGCCGCACCGGCCAGCATGCCTGCGGCTCAGGTGCGCAAGCTCTCGGGCATCGTCAGCGACATTGTGCGCAGCCCCGAAATGCGCCAGCGCCTGTTCCAGCAGGGCTGGCAGGTGGTGGGCTCTTCGCCCGAGGGCCTGAAAAACCGCATCGATGCCGATACCACGGCGCTGGGCGACATCATCCGCCAGCAGAAAATCGAGCTGAACTGACCGCCGGCAGCATGCTCACAGCCCTTTGAGCAGCAAACGGGCGTCGTCTGCCACGGCCTGCGCGCCGCTGCCATAGCGGTTGTACAGGCGCAGGCGGCCCTGCGGGTCGTACAGGTAGCTCTGCGCCGAGTGGTCCATGGTGTAGCTGGTCGCGGTCTTGCCATCCACCTTTTTGGCGTAGATCTTGAAGTCCTTGAGCAAGGGCTGCAGCTGTTCGGGCGTCGGACGCAGCGCCACAAACGAGGGATCGAAGTTGGCCATGTAGGCCTTGAGCAGCTCGGGCGTGTCGCGCTCGGGGTCCACGGTGATGAACACCGCCTGCAGCTTCTCGCCGTCAGCGCCGAGCATGCGCCGCACTTCCAGCAGCTCCTGCAACGTGGTTGGGCACACGTCGGGGCACTGGGTGTAGCCGAAGAACACCACCACCACCTTGCCCGCAAAATCCTTGAGGGAGCGGGTCTGGCCGTTCTGGTCACTCAGGACAAAGTCTTTGGCGTAATCAGCGCCGGTGATGTCCACGCCTTTGAAGGCGGGCTTGTCGGGGCTGCAGGCCGTCAGCGCAGCGGCAGCCAGCAAACCCAGAAATTGACGCTTGAACATGGGCACCTCAGAACAGGTAATGGTCCACCAGCAGAGCGGCGAACAGCACACTCAGATGGATCAGCGAGAAACGGAAAGTCTTGCGGGCCAGCGCATCCGAGTAGTTGCGCCACAGGGCCATGGCATACCCGATGAAGCCGATGTTCAGCACCAGCGCAAAGAACAGGTACAGCCAGCTGCTCATGCCATACAGAAAAGGCATCAGGCAGGCGGCCAGCAAGACGAAGGTGTAGAGCAGGATCTGCAGGCGGGTGAATGCGTTGCCATGTGTGACCGGCAGCATCGGCAGGCCGGACTTGCGGTAGTCCTCCACGCGGTACAGTGCCAGCGCCCAGAAGTGCGGCGGCGTCCACAAAAAGATGATCAGGAACAGGATCAGCGCCTCGGGGCCGACTTCGCCGGTCATCGACGACCAGCCCAGCACCGGCGGCATGGCGCCGCTGGCCCCGCCGATCACGATGTTCTGCGGCGTCAGCGGCTTGAGGATCACGGTGTAGACGATGGCGTAGCCCACAAAGGTGGCGAAGGTCAGCCACATGGTCAGCGGGTTGACCAGTACATACAGGATGGCCGAACCGATGGCACACAGCACGGCCGAGAACAACAGGGCCTGGCGGTCGCTGAGTTCCCCCTTGGCGGTCGGGCGCCAGGCGGTGCGCTTCATCTTGGCGTCGATCGACTTTTCCACCAGGCAGTTGAAGGCAGCGGCCGCGCCGGCCACCAGCCAGATGCCGACGCAGCCCCACAAACCCCGTAGAAACTGCGGGCCATCGGGCATGCCGGGGACGGCCAGCACCATGCCGATCAGGGCGCAAAAAACAATGAGCTGCACCACGCGCGGCTTGGTGAGCGCGTAGTACTGGCGCCAGACGGTCGGCGCGGGCAAAGCGGGGGCAGAGGTCATGCGACAGGCCTTGAAGATGCGTTCGGAGCACGCCCGGATGCTGAGCTGCGGGCGGTGGTCGTGTCGGTGGATGGGCGGCTCAGCGCCAGACTCCAGACCAGCACCACGGCCAGTGCGCTGGCACCGCCAGTGTGCAGCACGGCAGCGAGCAAAGGCCAGCCCAACACCACGTTGGACAGGCCGGTGAGCAGTTGCAGCGCCAGCAGGCCCAGCAGCCATCGGCCCTGCCGGGCCAGGCCCGCCGTGCTGCGCAGGCGCAGGCCCGTCCAGCACAAGAGCGCCAGCACCGGCCAGGCCATGCTGCGGTGGACGTAATGGATAGCGGTCAGGGCCTCAAAGGGCAGCGGCTGGCCGTCGGCTGCGTGGCCGAGTTCGCGCCACAGCGCAAAGCCTTGCCAGCTCATGCGCGGCCACCATTGGCCCTGGCAGGTCGGAAAGTCGCTGCAGGCGAGCACGGCGTAATTGGTGCTCACCCAGCCCCCCAGCGCGATCTGCAACAGCAGCATGGCCAGGGCCAAGCCCATCCAGCGCCTGACTCCACGGGGCAGCGCCACGCTGCGCCAGCCCTGATAACGGACCGCCTGAAGACACAGCAAGACCAGCAGGCCAATGGCCAGCAGCAGGTGCAGCGTCACGATCAAAGGGAAGAGCTTCATCGTCACGGTGAGGGCACCAAAGGCGCCCTGCAGACACACCCACACCAGCGTGAATGTCGGCCACAGCGGATGCACGGCCAGCTGCCGGTCACGGCGCCACACGCGCCAGGTCCAGAGCGCCAGCACGATGATCAACACCCCCACACCGGTGGCCATGTAGCGATGCACCATCTCCATCCAGGCCTTGCCATGGGTCACCGGACCCGTCGGCATGGCGTTCTGCGCCGCATCGATGTGCTGGGAGGCGCCCAGCGGGCTCGCGCTGCCATAGCAGCCCGGCCAGTCGGGGCAACCCAGCCCGGAATCGGTCAACCGGGTGAAAGCGCCCACCAGCACCAGCTCGAAGGTCAGCATCAAGGTCAGCCAAGTCAGGGCCTGCAGGCGTTGCGCGTCACCCGCATGCCGGTGCCGTCGCCAGAACCACAGGAAAGGCAGGCCTGCCACAAGCAGGCCCAGCCCCATCAATTCGAGGGCGGGCGCAAGGTTGTACAGATCCACTTGCATGATTGCTCAGCGCCCGGCGGTGTCCCAGGAATTGGATGCACGCATCAAGCGCTCCAGATCGCGTTTGACCTTGGAGGCCATTTCCACGTCGATGTGTGCCGGAAAACGCATCATCCAGTTGCCCATGGGATCAATCAGGTACAGGTGGTCCTGCAACTGCTGGCCCGCAGCCGGCGCCAGCCAGCCCTGCAGCACCTGCGGCGCCACGCGCAGCACGGTGGCCTGCGCCAGTGCAGGCTGCAGGGCTGCCGGTACGGGCGCCTCGTCGGACACCAGCCAGACACGGTCGATCCGGTCCTTGTCCTTGCCTTGCATCTCGCGCAACTGGCGCTGGAAATACAGGTTTTTCTGGCAAGCCTCGTCGCAGGCGCCGCCTGCCACTGCCACGATCAGCCACTGGCCCTTGAGCGAGGCCAGCGGCACGCTGACGCCCTGCAGGTCCATCGCCTGCGCCTGCGGTAAATCGCGCGTGGGCTGGATCAGCTCGCCGTGGTTGCGCGTGCCGCCTTGCGGACGGATCACGTAGTAGGTGAAGTAGGACGCCACCACCGGCGACATGCACACCAGCAGCAACAGCAGCATTTTCAGGCGGCCGCTGCGGGTGCGGCGTTCGTCGGCCCGTGCCACATCGGCAGGCTGGGGCAGCTCGTGCACCGTCATGGCCAGCGGCGCATCAACGGGCGATTTGTTTTCGACGGGGTTGGACAATTTGGAACCAGACATAAAGAAAGGCAATCAGGCCGCTGAGCCCGAACCATTGAAAGGCATAGCCATGGTGTTTTTCGACACCGCTGGCGATTTCCGGCCAGGCACGCCGCAGGCCTTCGCTGTCGGCATCGGTCTGCTGGAGGCTCAGCGCCAGCAAGGGCAGGCGGGTCTGCAGGCGAAAATCTTCCAGCACGAGATTTTGCCGTATCAAGCCCGCCTCCACTTCGCCAAAGTCATAGACCTTCGAGGGCCAAGGGAGCAGGCGTCCATGAACCGTCACCAGGCCCGCCGGTGTCTCCACCTTTGGCAGGGCCGTCCGATCCTGGAAATGACGGGGCACCCAGCCGCGCTGAACCAGCACCACAGTGTCGGCGCCTTTCAGACGCAGCGGCGTGAGCACATAAAAACCCGGGCGACCATTCATCTGGCGGTTGTCCAGGTAGACCGTGTGCTCTGCCAGCCAGACCCCCTGCAAAGCCAAGCGTCGGTAGAGCAGGGACTCGCCAACGGAGGCGCCTGACCCAAGCTGTGCGAGCGTGTGACCATCGAGTTCGGGCAAGGCGGCCTGCGCACTGCGCATTTGGACCAAAGCTTCCTTCTGGGCGGCGCGGCCAAGCTGCCAACGCCCCAGGGCCGCCGTCAGCGCGATACCTGCCAAGGCCAGCAGCAGCACCAGTATGCGCACCCAGGTCCTGCGCGCAGCCCTCATCGGATAATCCCTGTCATGAAAATCATTGTTGCTCTGGCGTTCGTCGCCATTCTGGGTTCACTGGCATCGGCCTTGGTGTACATGATGCGAGGCACCAAACCCACCGACCCGGCTGAACCTGCCGCCCCCAAGGGCCGCATGGCCACTGCACTGGCCTTGCGGGTGGGATTGTCCATCTTGCTGTTCCTGTGCATTTTGCTCGCCTGGAAAATGGGCTGGATCAACCCCACCGGCATTCCTGCCGGGGCCTGAAACCCAGGCCCACCGTTGCAACAAAAAAGCGCCCGAGGGCGCTTTTTTGTTGCAGGCTCACCAGCCATCACATCCAGTAAACCAGGATGTACAGGCCCAGCCAGACCACGTCCACAAAGTGCCAGTACCAGGCGGCGCCTTCGAAACCGAAGTGGCGCTCGGCCGTGAAGTGGCCCTTTTGCAGGCGCAGGGTGATGAACAGCAGCATCAGCATGCCCACGAACACGTGGAAACCGTGGAAGCCGGTCAACATGTAGAAGGTGGAACCATATACACCCGACGACAGCTTGAGGTTCATGTCGCTCCAGGCGTGGGCGTATTCGTAGCCCTGCACGAACAGGAAGACGATGCCCAGCAACACGGTGAGCCACATGAACTTGATGGTCTTGGCGCGGTCACCGTGCTGCATAGCGTGGTGGGCGATCGTCAAGGTCACGCCCGAGGTCAGCAGCAGCGCGGTGTTGATGGTGGGCAACCAGAAAGGCGTCATGACCTGGAAGGGCTCGACGATGCCGGCCGGCGACGTGGTGGCGCCGGCAGACAGGGTCGGCCACACGGCCTTGAAATCGGGCCACAGCAGTGCGTTGTCCAGGCTGCCCAGGGCGGGCACCGAGTGGGCACGGGCCCACCACAGGGCGCTGAAGAAGGCGCCGAAAAACATCACTTCCGAGAAGATGAACCAGGTCATGCTCCAGCGGTAGGACAGGTCGATCTTGTGACTGTAGAGGCCACCTTCGCTCTCGGCCACAGCATCCTTGAACCACTGGTAGAGCACGACCAGCCACCAGGCCAGTCCAAACAGCGTGGAATACATGCCCCAGCCCGAGCCATTGATCCATTGCCCTGCGCCCAGAATGACGAAGAACAGGCCGATCGAGGCCATGACCGGATGCCGCGACTCGTGCGGTACGTAGTAGTAAGGCGTGCTGCCGTGTGCGGTGGAACTCATGGGGACTCCTGCTTTTTGCTTTCTGGTGAAACTTGAATGCTTGAAGGTTTAAAGGGTGATGGGTTGGCTCACCACCCAGTTGACCAGGGCCAGCAGCCCCAGCACGAACACCACGGCCAGCACCAGACCCACGGCAATCAGGTGGATCGGGTTGAGCTGGGTGACGTCCTTGTTGAATTCGGCGCGGCTGCGCAGACCGATGAAGGACCACAGCACCGCCTTGACGGTGCGCAAGAATGCGCCCTTGCGCTGGTGGGGTTGCACAGAATCGTTCACAGCGCTGCGCTCCCTTTGCCCGTCTGCGCCACAGGCGCAGGCGGGATGCCGCTGCCAACCTCGAAGAAGGTGTAAGACAGAGTGATGGTCGTCACGTCCTTGGACAGCTTGGGATCGATCACAAAGGCCACGGGCCACTGTTTTTTCTCACCCGGTGCCAAGGTGTACTGGTTAAAGCAGAAACACTCGAGCTTGTTGAAGTGGCTGGCGGCCTGCTTCGGGGCATAGCTCGGGATGGCCTGCGCGGCCATGGTGCGGTTCTGCACGTTCTGGAACTCGTACATCACCGTGGTCAATTCGCCAGGGTGGACCTGGATCGAGCGTTTTTCAGGCTTGAATTCCCAGGGGCCACGGGCGTTCGCATCGAACTCGACGGTGATGGTGCGTGTGGTGTCGACCTGCGTGTTGGCCACATTGGCACGCGCCGACTGGCCCGGGATGTCCCTTTCGGACAGGGCCAGGATGTTGATCCCGGTGATCTCGCAGATGTGCTTGTAGATCGGGATCAGCGCATAGCCGAAACCGAACATGCCGACCGCAATCACGGCCAGCTTGCCCAGCATCTGCAAATTGGCGCCACGCAGGTTCATGGGAATCGATCAGTGTCCGTACAGGGCGATCTTGGCCACGAAGCCCAAGGCGAACGTGAGGGCTACGGACGCCAGGATCAGGGCCAGGCGCACATTGCTCTTGCGTTGTTGTTCAGTCGTCATGGCCAGTCACCTCTCAGCCCACCACGCGGGTCGCGTCGGCGTTGAGCTTGGGCGGATTCTCGTAGGTGTGGAAGGGGGCCGGCGAGGGCACTTCCCACTCCAGACCTTCAGCCGCTTCCCAGGGGCGCTGGGGAGCCTTCTCGCCCTTGCCACGCATCACGGGGATGACGATGAACAGGAAGAACAGCACCTGCGTGATACCGAAACCAAAGGCACCGATCGAGGACAACATGTTGAAGTCCGCGAACTGCATCGGGTAGTCGGCATAGCGTCGGGGCATGCCGGCCAGACCCAGGAAATGCTGCGGGAAGAAGGTCACGTTGAAGGTGATCAGCGACACCCAGAAGTGCAGCTTGCCCAGCTTTTCGTTGTACATCACGCCGGACCACTTGGGGGCCCAGTAGTAGAAACCACCGAACAGGGAGAACAGCGAGCCGGCCACCATGGTGTAGTGGAAGTGGGCCACCACGTAGTAGGTGTCATGCAGCTGCTGGTCCAGCGGCGCCATCGACAGGATCAGGCCGGTGAAACCACCCATGGTGAACACGAAGATAAAGCCCACGGCCCACAGCATCGGGGTCTCGAAGCTCATCGAGCCCTTCCACATGGTGGCGATCCAGTTGAACACCTTCACACCGGTCGGGATGGCGATCAGCATGGTGGCGTACATGAAGAACAGCTGACCGGTGACGGGCATGCCGGTCGTGTACATGTGGTGTGCCCACACGATGAAGGACAGGATCGCGATCGAGGCCGTGGCATAGACCATGGAGGTGTAGCCAAACAGCTTCTTGCGGGCGAACACGGGGATGATCTGGCTGACGATGCCGAAGGCCGGCAGGATCAGCACATACACCTCGGGGTGGCCGAAGAACCAGAAAATGTGCTGGTACATGACCGGGTCACCGCCACCAGCGGGGTTGAAGAAGCTGGTGCCAAAGTGGCGGTCGGTCAGCGTCATGGTGATGGCGCCGGCCAGCACCGGAATCACGGCGATCAGCAGGTAGGCGGTGATCAGCCAGGTCCAGGCAAACATCGGCATCTTCATCAGCGTCATGCCAGGGGCGCGCATGTTGAGGATGGTCACGATGATGTTGATCGAACCCATGATGGAGGAGGCACCCAGGATGTGCATGGCGAAAATGCCGGCATCCATGGAGGGACCCATCTGCAGCGTCAGCGGCGCATACAGCGTCCAGCCAGCCGCGGGGGCGCCACCGGGCATGAAGAACGAACCGGCCAGCATGATGGCAGCCGGGATCATCAGCCAGAAGCTGAAGTTGTTCATACGGGCAAACGCCATGTCAGAAGCGCCGATCTGCAGCGGCAGCATCCAGTTCGCAAAACCCACGAAGGCCGGCATGATGGCGCCGAACACCATGATCAGGCCGTGCATGGTGGTGAACTGGTTGAACAGCTCGGGGTTGACCACTTGCAGACCGGGCATGAACAACTCGGCACGGATCATCATGGCGCAGATGCCGCCAATGATCAGCATGACAAAGCTGAACAGCAGGTACAGGGTACCGATGTCCTTGTGGTTGGTCGCAAAGACCCAGCGACGCCAGCCCGCGGGCGCGTGACCGTGGTCGTCGTGAGCGTGATCGTGATGGTCGAGAACGGCACTCATCTTGACTTCCTCTTTTCTAAATCTGCGGTACTGGCTTACTTGCGGGCGGCCAGCACATCAGCCGGCTGCACGATCTGCCCGGTCTTGTTGGACCAGTTGTTCTTGGTGTAGGTGATCACGGCCGCAATGTCGGTGTCCGACAGCTGTTTCCAGGCCGGCATGGCGCCGTTGGCCTGGCCGTTGAGCAGCACGGCAATCTGTTTGGACTTGTCGGCGTCCAGCACCACGGGCGAGCCATCGACGGCCTTGATGGGACCGGCGCCCTTGCCGTTGGCCTGGTGGCAGGCCGCGCAGTTGGCGGCATACACCTTCTCGCCGCGCTTGGCCAGATCGTCCAGGGTCCAGACCTTGGAAGGATCGTCGGCCTTGGCAGCCAGTTTCTTCTTTTCGCCTTCGACCCACTTGGAATAGTCTTCAGCCGAAAGCACCTTCACATGGATGGGCATGTAGGCGTGTTCCTTGCCGCACAGCTCAACGCACTGGCCATAGAAATCGCCAGTCTTGTCGGCGCGGAACCAGTTGTCGCGCACGAAGCCGGGGATCGCGTCCTGCTTGACGCCAAAGGCGGGGATCATCCAGGCGTGGATCACGTCGTTGGCGGTGGTGATGATGCGGACCTTCTTGCCCACAGGCACCACCAGCGGGTTGTCCACCTTCAGCAGGTAGTTGTCGCCCTCGGGCTTGCCGGCGTCAGACATGGCCCGCTGGGTGGTGTCGAGCGTGGAAATGAACCCGATCCCCTCCCCTTCACCCTTGAGGTAGTCGTAACCCCACTTCCACTGGTAACCGGTGATCTTGATGGTCAGGTCGGCGTTGGTGGTGTCCTTCTGGGCCACCAGCACCTTGGTGGCCGGCAGGGCCATGCCAATCACGATCAGGAAAGGCACCACGGTCCAGGCGATCTCCACCGCCACAGAGTCGGTGAAGGTGGCGGGCTTGTAACCCTTGTCCTTGCGGTGCTTGAAGATGGAATAGAACATCACACCGAACACGGCCACGAAGATGACCGAGCACAGGATCAGCATGAACCAGTGCAGGCCGTGCTGCCATTCAGCGATCTTGCTGGCCGCCGGGCCCAGGTTGAGCTGATTGACGGCCGGGCCGCCCGGCAGGTCATTGACGGCGTGGGCAGCTGTCGCCAGCGCCATGCCCGTGAAGATGCCCACACGGGACAGCAGCGAAGCCAGTTTTCTGGAAATGTTCTTCATGGTTCTCACAAACTTCCAAGTCTCGGTTAGATCCCACACCCACAGCCCCGAACCCATCCGGTCCAGAGCCCGCCCTCACGCTGCGCGCAAGGCCCGTCTGATTTCCCCCGCCAGTACCTGACGGAGTTCGGGCCGCACAAAGCGACCCACTTCGATTTTTCGCCCTCTGCCAGACAACTCGATCAGGCTGTGTTCGCCGGCCTTGGGCTCCACACGAACCCATTGCCGCTCGAACTCGGCCCGCTCGCGACGGCCGGCAGTTTCGCGCTCCACCACCAGGCTTGCGCCCTGCAGGGAAATCCACTCGCCGTCTGTGGCATGTCGGGCATAGACCACAAAGGCCCAGCCCACCACCAGCAGCTCCAGACCGGTGAAACCGATCACGAAAGGCGCCCCCTGAAACCAGAAGAACACGCCGATCGTCAGCGACAAGGCGCATAGCATCAGGTACACCAGCAGCAGTTGTGCAGGCGTAACCGAACAGTTGCGTCGCAGCCGCCAGCTCACGCTGGGACCCGACACCTGAGCGAACTGGTATGCCGGATGGGACACGGATCAACTTTCAATGACACTGCGCGCTGCCGGACAGCAGACGGATGAAATTCCGCGGGATTTTAGCCGACTTGCGAAGAGGCTTTGATATTTCTCAAAGCTTACAGCCGAGGGCCACGTCGATCCGCCAGCATTTGACGCATGTCATCCAGCCCGATCTGGCTTTGAGGCAACATCTTGATACGCGTCTGCGGTTTGAGCGCATGGCCATAAACCACCTCGAAAGTCAGTTTCAGGCGCCCATCCCGGTCCCGTTCGCCTTTTTCGGCCACAGCCTGCAACCATTGGCGATGCCAGTCACGTCCCCGCAAACCTTCAAAACGGAGAGCGTGCAGGTTCCGCCCCAGCTCACGCAATTCCTGTTGCAAACGTTCAGGTGTCTCGAATGTGAGCGTGATGCGCTCCATGTCCATCACCGGTTCGGCAAAACCGGCATGGACCAGCATGTCTCCCAGATCGTGCATGTCGGTGAATTCGTGCGCCGGCGACGGCCAAGACATGACCGCATGCACGGCCCGCAACTCACGCAAGGTGTCCGGCCCAAGACAGGAAAACATCAGAAAACCGTCGACTGCCAGTGCGCGGTGCCATCGCCCGATCAGGGCCTGCGGATCGGCCACCTGGTGCAGCAGCATGTTGGCCCACACCATCTGCACGTCGCCTGCTGACGGCTCGCCTGCGTTCACCTTAGGCCCCGTCCAGCGCGAGGGCTGCCACCAGGCTGACATCGTCTGGGCCTGCACCCGGGCCGCCTCGTCGGCCTGCGCCAGCACCTGCCAGACCGCTGCCTGCGGGTAGCGCGCGCGCAAGGCCTGATGGGCCTGCAGGCCGCCACGCAGGGGCTCCCAATCGGCCCAGGCCTGGGGCTGCAGCTTGATCACGTCCAAACGCTCCTGCATGCGGCGCGCCACCTCTTCGTGCAACCACGCCGAGACCGGCAAAGGGCGTGCCGCCCAGCGGCGTGCCGCCACTGGGTCCAGGGTTGGGGGTTTTTCGGATGTGCTCATGGAAAGACCGGGCAGTATATTGGCCCCATGGGAGAAGGTCTTGGACACTGGCTGTACAAAGCCTGGTCCAGCGCAAAGGGCATGGGCACAGGTTGGCACATGCCCAGCCGCTGTGCCATTTGCCGGCAATGGCCGGCCGAACCCGTGTGCGAAACCTGCATCACCCGCTTTGCCCACCCTGTTCCGCGCTGCAGCACCTGCGCTCTGCCCGTACCCGAAGGCGTGCTGCGCTGCGGCGCCTGTATCCAGTCCCCTCCCCCGCTGACGCGTTGCCTGAGCGCGGTGGACTACGCCTGGCCCTGGCGCGATCTGGTGGCCCGCTTCAAGTTCCGCCAGCAGCCCGGCTGGGATCGGCAGCTGGCCTGGCTGATGCGCAGCGCCACTGGCGCCGAAGACGCGCTGCACGACGCCGACGGGGTGCTGCCCATGCCGCTCTCGCGCGAACGTCTGGCCGAACGCGGCTACAACCAATCCTGGCTGCTGGCGCGCCGTCTGGCACCGGACAAGGCCGATCCCCACCTGCTGCTGCGCATCCGCCACACCCCGGCGCAACGCACCTTGCCCCGCTCCGGGCGACTGGCCAACCTGCAAGGTGCATTTGCCGTCAATCCACTGCGCGCCGGCGAAGTGCGTGGCCGTCGCCTGCTGCTGGTGGACGACGTGATGACGAGCGGCGCATCGCTGCACACCGCCGCACAGGTGCTGCTGCAGGCCGGCGCAACGCAGGTCATTGCCCTCGTGCTGGCCCGCACGGGTCTGGGGGAAGACGACAACTCCCACGCCGACGGCATCTGAGCGGCTGCGACAATGGCGTCATGTTCCGCATCGTCCTCGTTGAACCCGAAATCCCGCCCAACACCGGCAACGTGATCCGGCTGGCGGCCAACACCGGTTGCGCCCTGCACCTGATCGAGCCCTTGGGCTTTTCCATGGACGACAAGCTCATGCGCCGCGCAGGGCTCGATTACCACGAGTACGCCGATGTGAAACGCCACGCCCATTGGCAGGCTTTCATCGAAACCGAACGGCCAGACCCAACGCGGATGTTTGCCCTGACCACCCGGGGCAGCCAGCACAGCCACGAACGGGCATTCGAGCCGGGCGACTGGTTCGTGTTTGGCGCGGAAAGCCGTGGACTGGCACCCGAACTGCGCGACAGCTTCCCCGTCGCTCAGCGCATCCGTCTGCCCATGCGCGACGGCCAGCGCAGCCTGAACCTGTCCAACGCCGTGGCGGTGACGGTGTTCGAGGCCTGGCGGCAAAACGGATTTGCGGGCGCCGTGAACCCGCCTGCTCAGACGTAAAGCCGGGCCAGTGACTCGGCCACACACACCGGCTTGTCGCTGCCTTCTCGCTCGATCGTCACGTTCCACTGGATCTGCAGGCCACCATCGATGGGGGTGGCCTCGGCCAGCGTCAGGTGCGCGCGCACGCGACTGCCCACCGGCACCGGCGCCGGAAAACGCACCTTGTTGAGGCCATAGTTCACACCCATGCGGGCCTGCTGGACATGCACCGCATCGCCAAAGAATTTGGACAGCAGCGACAGCGTGAGGAACCCGTGCGCGATCGGCGCACCAAACGGGCCCTGCTTCGCACGCTCCACGTCCACATGGATCCATTGCTGGTCATGCGTGGCATCGGCAAATTGCTGGACCTGGTCCTGCGTGATGGTCAGCCAGTCGGTGGTGGCCACATGCTGGCCGACACAGGCGGCCAGATCGGAGAGTTGGGTAAAAACTTTCATGCGCCCCACTGTAGGCAAGTCCCTTCGCGCGCGGTGTCCGTGCGGCGACAGCTCAGGTGCTGGTTACACCACGCTCAACGTTTCCGGGAGATACTGGCCCCATGTCGCCCACCTGCGCATCGTCCGATCCGGCCGGCCTGAGCACCGCCGAGGCCCGCGAGCGTCTGGCCCGCTTCGGGCCCAATGCAGCGGACGCCGAACACCCACGCACCCTGATGGGCCGCTTGCTGGACATGGCGCGCGAGCCGATGTTCATGCTGCTGGTGGCTGCCGCATTGCTTTACATGGTGCTGGGCGACATCGTCGAAGGCCTGACCCTGGCGCTGTTCGTGTTGGCGGTGCTGGGCATGACTTTCTGGCAGGAAGGCCGCGCCGATGCGGCCCTGCAAGCGCTGCGCGGCCTGACCCAGCCTCAGGCACGCGTGCTGCGTGACGGTCAGGTTCAGCGCATCGCGGCCCGCGAAGTGGTGCCCGGCGACCTGCTGCTGCTGGCCGAGGGCGACCGCATCGCCGCCGACGGCTGGCTGTTGCAGGCGCAGCACCTGCAGGTGGACGAATCGCTGCTGACCGGCGAATCCGTACCCGTAGGCAAACGCGCCGCCCCCGAATGGCCGCCCGAAGCCATTGCACCTGGAGGCGACGATACCCCGGCCGTGTTTGCCGCCTGCCATGTGGTGCGTGGTCAGGGTCTGGCCCAGGTCATGGCCACCGGCGCGCGCAGCCAGGTGGGCCAGATCGGCGCCGCCCTGGCCCAGGCCCATGAGCCGCCCAGCCCACTGCAGCGGCAAACCGCCGCGCTGGTGCACAAGCTGGCCTGGGGCGTGGCCGTGCTGTGCCTGGTGATGGTGTTCACGCTCGGCTTGCGCCACGGCGACTGGCTGGCCGCTGCACTGTCGGCCATCGCGCTGGCCATGGCCTTGCTGCCCGAGGACTACCCGGTGGTGCAAACCCTGTTCCCCGCTCTGGGCGCGCGTCGTCTCACACGCGAGGGTGTGCTGACCCGGCGCATCAATGCCATCGAAACCCTGGGTGCGGTCTCGGTGCTGTGCACCGACAAGACCGGTACGCTCACCCAAAACCAGATGACCGTGACCGCGCTGGCCATGGGCCAGGCCCATGCGCCCCAGGTGCTGCACTGGCCAGGCACCACCTTGCCCACGCTGGCACCGCAATTTCGGCCCCTGCTGGAGCACGCCATCCTGGCCAGCGCGCCCGAACCGTTCGACCCGATGGAACATGCCTTCCACCGCATGGGGGCCGAGCACCTGCAGGACACCGGCCATCTGCACGAGGACTGGACGCTGGTGCACAGCTATGCGCTCAGTCCGGCGCTCCCGGCCATGTCCCACATCTGGCGCACTGGCGAGCCGATGGACAAAGGCAATGACCACAGCATTTCAACCAAAGGCGCGCCCGAGGCCGTGATGGCGCTTTGCCATCTCGGCGATGCCGATCGCCAGCAATGGCTGGCCACCGCCAACCAACTCGCCGGCCTGGGCCTGCGCGTGCTGGGTGTGGCCCGTGGACAACTGGCGGGCACCGATTTTCCGGGCAGTCCGCACGATCTGAATTTCGAGTGGCTGGGCCTGATCGGCCTGACCGACCCGCTGCGTCCGGACATTCAGGAAGCGATTGCGCAATGCCACAGCGCCGGCATCCGCGTGATCATGATCACCGGCGACTACCCAGCCACCGCGCGCGTGATCGCCGCTCAGGCCGGTCTGCAGGGTGAGCGCCTCGATGGCGATGTGCTCACGGGCGACGAACTGGCCCGTCTGGACGATGCCGCCTTGCGCGAGCGCCTGCGGCAGGTGCGCATCTGTGCCCGCATCACACCGACGCAGAAACTGCGCCTGGTACAAGCCCTGCAGGCCAGCGGCGAAGTGGTGGCCATGACGGGCGATGGCGTGAACGATGCACCCGCACTGCATGCTGCGCATGTCGGCATCGCCATGGGTCAGCGCGGCACCGACGTGGCCCGCGAAGCCTCCGATCTGGTGCTGGTGGACGACCGATTCAGCGCCATCGTGCGCGGCATACGTACCGGGCGCCGCATTTTTGACAACCTTGGCTTGTCAATGCGCTACATCTTCGCCATCCACATTCCGATCGCGCTGCTGGCGCTGTGGCCTTTGCTTGGCGGCCCTGCCCTGTTGTTGCCCTTGCACCTGGCGTTGCTGGAACTCGTGATCGATCCGGCCTGCGCGATCGCTTTCGAACACGAAGCCGAAGCGGCCAACGTGATGCAGCGGCCGCCGCGCGACACCCACCGCCCGCTGTTCGGTGCCCGTGAACTGGCCCAGGCCGGGCTGCAAGGCCTGGGCTTGGGCGGCGCCATTGCCCTGTCGCTGCTCTGGGGAACCCAGTCGGCACAGTGGCCTGTGGACTCGCCTGCGGTGCGCAGCCTGGCCATGCTCACCCTGGTTGGCGGCAACACCGCGCTGATCCTGATCGGCAGCGGCCGCAGCTGGCGGCGCAGCCACCCGGTGGCCTGGGGACTGGGCGCAGCCACACTCGCCCTGCTGGCAGCGCTGATGTACTGGCCGCTGCTGGCCGCACCGCTGGCGCTTGCCCCCTTGCCACTGTCGGCCTGGGGCATTGCGCTGGCCTGCAGCCTGCTGTGCGTGAGCAGCGTCACGGTGCTGACACGGCGCATTTCTATAATTCAGTCGTGAACATTTCAGCCCCTTGCCTGTTGCACCGCTGCCTGACCCTGCTGCTGGCCGGGCTGCTCGCGCTGGGGCCCTTCCTGCATGGCCATTTCGGGGCCAGCCACGACACCGGTTTCCATCTGGATGGTGTGCATGCGGTGCATGCCAGCGCGCCCACCGTCATGGCCCTGCAAAGTCCGCAAGATGAATCGCCTGCGCTGGGTGTGGCGGCATCGATCCCTCAATCGGAAGACGAAAGCCTGCCCGACCTGGCTTGGAATCTGCTGATGGCGGTGCTTCCGCTGCTGTCTCTGCTGGGCGTGGCCCTGCCCCGCCCGGACCGTGCACGACCGCCAGCCGGGACGCGCTACCGCCCCGGCTTGCCACCTCCCTGCCTGGCGCCGCCTGCCCACTGACGCCCCGTTTTCGGGCACGCCAAGTGCCCTGGTGTGCTGCCGCATGGGCAGCGCGTGTTGCCGGTTTTTTCTGGAGCAGGTCATGATCCGACCCCTGACAGGCGCTTTGTTGCTGTGCGCCACCCAACTGACCCCACCGACCTTTGCGCAAGGCAGTGTCCCCCTGCCCGCCATCACCCTTGACGCCACCCGGCCGGCAGCAGTTGCTGGCTTCGGCCACTGTGACCGTGCCGCCCGGGCAGGAGGTCACCGTGGCCGCGCCCATGGCTGGCGTGATCGCGCGGCTGGACGCCGGGTTGGGCGACAGCGTACGGACTGGCGCCCCCCTGGCCCTGTTCGGCAGCCCACAGCTGGCGGATGCGCGCCGCCAACTGCGCGAGGCAGAACTCGAAGCCCGCAACGCCCAGGCGGCGCTGCAGCGTGACCAGGCCATGCACCACGAAGGCATCATCCCCGCCGCCCGGCTGCAGGTCACCCGAAACCGCCAGCAGGCCGCCGAAGCCCACTGGCAGGCGCAACGCTCGGCCCTGCAGGCCAGCGGTCTGGGTAGCGGCAGCGACTACGCCAGCGGCCAGCTGG
>CAXRGK010000109.1:0-3297 GCA_964230145.1 Burkholderiaceae bacterium
CGACGCTCTTCCGATCTCTCACCCTCGACCGCCAGAGCCGCACCCTGAGCGGCGGCGAAGTGCAGCGCATCAACCTCACCACCGCGCTCGGCACCAGCCTGGTCAACACCCTGTTCGTGCTCGACGAGCCCAGCATCGGCCTGCACCCGCGCGACATGCACCGCATCACCCAGGCCATGCTGCGCCTGCGTGACGCTGGCAACACATTGGTGGTGGTGGAGCACGATCCCGCCGTCATGTTTGCTGCCGACCGCATGATCGACATGGGCCCCGGCCCGGGCGAGCGTGGCGGCCAGATCGTCTTTGACGGCACCACAGAAGAACTGCGCCATGCTGACACCCTGACCGGTGCTTACCTGGGGGCGCGCAAGCAAGTCGGGCTAGGCCTCAAGCGCATGGTCACCGACAGCACGCCACGGCTCATCCTCGAAGGCGCGCGCGAGCACAACCTGCAAAACGTCTCGGTGGACTTCCCGCTGCAGCGCCTGGTCACCGTCACGGGCGTCAGCGGCTCGGGCAAGTCCACCCTCATTCAGGACGTGCTGGCCCCGGCGCTCATGCGCCACTTCGGCAAAGCCACCGAGTCGCCCGGCGCACACGACCGACTGCTGGGGGCCGACCACCTGAGCGATGTGGTGTTTGTGGACCAGTCGCCGATTGGCAAAACGGCCCGCTCCAATCCGGTCAGCTACGTGGGCGCCTGGGACGCGATCCGCGAAATCTTTGCCACTGCGCCCGAGTCTCGCCAGCGCGGCTACACCGCCAGCAAGTTCAGCTTCAACAGCGGCGATGGCCGCTGCCCCACCTGCGGCGGCTCCGGTTTCGAACACGTGGAGATGCAGTTTTTGAGCGACGTCTACCTGCGTTGCCCCGACTGCGATGGCAAGCGCTACCGCCCTGAAATCCTCGAGATCAAGATCGAGCGGCAGGCGATTGGCGGTCAGCCCCGCTTGCTCAACGTCTCCGACATCCTCGAACTCACCGTCAGCGAAGCCGCGGCCCTGTTCGCACAAGACCGCGAAGTCATCCGCGCCCTGCAACCCATCGTGGATGTGGGGCTCGAATATGTTCGCCTGGGCCAGCCCGTGCCCACGCTCTCGGGGGGCGAAGCCCAGCGCCTCAAGCTCGCAGGCTTCCTGGCCGAAGCCGCCAAGACAGCCAGCAACAGCCGCCAGAGCCTGGCACGCAAGGGCACGCTCTTCCTGTTCGACGAGCCGACCACCGGCCTGCATTTCGACGACATCGCCAAGCTGATGCGTGCGCTGCGCAAACTGCTCGAAGCCGGCCATTCGCTCATCGTCATCGAGCACAACCTCGACGTGATCCGCGCCAGCGACTGGCTGATCGACCTGGGCCCCGAAGGCGGGGAGGGGGGTGGTCTGGTGGTGGCCGAAGGCACGCCGGAAGAGGTACGGCTGCATCCGACATCGCACACAGGCGCTGCCCTGCGTGACTATGCTGAAGCGATGGGTGAGGCGGTGGCAGTGGCTGAGCGAACAAGCGTTTACGGGGGCGAGGCTGCGGTATCGGCGGACTCCTCATGCTGCGGGGGTACGCAGAAATCGTCGCCCACCGACACCGCAGCCTCGCTGGCGAAAGTCCGTGGTAACGCACCGGCAATCGATGCCATTCAAATCGTCAACGCCAAAGAGCACAACCTCAAGAACCTGAGCGTCAACATCCCCCGTGGCCAGTTCAACGTCCTCACCGGCGTCAGCGGCTCCGGCAAATCCCCGCTGGCCTTCGACATCCTGTTCAACGAAGGCCAGCGCCGTTACCTCGAAAGCCTCAATGCTTATGCGAGGAGCATTGTCCAGCCCGCTGGTCGCCCTGAAGTCGATGCCGTCTACGGCATCCCGCCCACCGTGGCCATCGAACAGCGCCTTTCGCGCGGTGGCCGCAAATCCACCGTCGGCACCACCACCGAGGTCTGGCACTTTTTGCGCCTGCTCTACGTGAAGCTGGGCATCCAGCACTGCGTGCACGACGACACGCCCGTGCAGCCGCAGACGCCCGACAGCATCGCCGCGCAACTCATGACCCAATTCAAGGGCCAGCACATCGGCCTGCTGGCACCGCTGGTGGTCAACCGCAAGGGCGTCTACACCGAGCTGGCGGACTGGGCGCGTCCACGCGGCTACACCCACCTGCGCGTGGATGGCGAGTTCCTGCCCACCCAGGGCTTTCCGCGCATTGACCGCTTCAAGGAACACACCATCGAGTTGCCGGTGATGAGCCTCGATGTGCTGCCCGCGCAGGAAACCGCCTTGCGTAAAGCGCTGAACACCGCCCTCGAACACGGCAAGGGCGTGGTGCATGTGCTCAGCCATCTGGATGGCCTGAAAGAGGCGATGGAAAACGCCACGTCCACCGCCCGCATCGGTCAGCACCGTGTGTTTTCCACGCTGCGTGCCTGCCCGGCCTGCGCGACCTCGTATGCCGAACTGGACCCGCGGCTGTTCTCGTACAACAGCAAGCACGGCTGGTGCCCCGACTGCGTGGGCACCGGCGTCAAGCTGACCAGGGAGCAGCGCAAGGCCTTTGACGATTCGGTACGGGACGACAAGGACAAAGGGCGTGAGCAGACCTTTGCCGAGCCTGAAGTCGAGGACGTGGTGGACACCGCTTGCCCGACGTGTGAAGGCACGCGCCTGAACGCGATAGCGCGCGCCGTGCGCTTGCCCGTCCATGCTGTCTCAGACGCCACCGTTCGTCCTGAGCCATTCGAAGGACGGCTTGCGCAGGGGCTTCGACAAGCTCAGCCCGAACGGCTTGGGTGGCGCATTACCGACATCGCCCGCCTCTCCGTGACCGATGTACGGCGCTGGGTCGAAACGCTGCGGCTGACCGGCCGCGAAGCCGACATCGCCCGTGACCTGATTCCCGAGATCAAGAGCCGCCTCGAATTCCTCGAGGAAGTCGGTCTGGGCTACCTCACGCTCGACCGTGGTGCGCCCACCCTGAGTGGTGGCGAGGCCCAGCGCATCCGCCTGGCCGCGCAGCTGGGCAGCAACCTGCAGGGTGTCTGCTACGTGCTCGACGAACCCACCATTGGCCTGCACGCGCGCGACAACCAGATCCTGCTCAACGCCCTGCACAAGCTCGGCGACAAGGGCAACACCCTGGTGGTGGTGGAGCACGACGAAGACACCATCCGCCGCGCCGACCACATCATCGACCTCGGGCCGAGTGCTGGCAAACGCGGCGGCCGCCTGATTGCCGAAGGCACGGCCGATGACATCACACGCGCAGCTGACTCGCAGACAGGGCGTTACCTCTTGCATGCGATGAAACACC
>CAXRGK010000110.1:0-6494 GCA_964230145.1 Burkholderiaceae bacterium
GGCGGCGTTTTCCAGGTCGATGGAGCTGATCCACTCGCCGCCGCTCTTGATCACGTCCTTGGTGCGGTCGCGGATGGTCATCACGCCGTCGGCATCGATCGTGGCGATGTCGCCGGTGGGGAACCAGCCGTCCACCAGCGCGGTGCGGTCGGTCTTGAAGTAGCGCTCCACGATCCACTGGCCGCGCACCATGAGCTCGCCCTGCGAGGTGCCGTCGCGTGGCAAGGTGGCACCGTTTTCGTCGACCACCTTGATCTCGATGCCCGAGACCACCTTGCCTTGGCGCGCCACGATGGCGTGCTGCTCGGCAGCGGGCTTGCGGCGGTCGGTGCGGCTGAGGTTGCTCATGGTGGCCACGGCGGTGGTTTCGGTCATGCCCCAGCCGTGGCGCACTTCCACTCCGTACACATCCATGAACTTGGCGATCAGCGCCATGGGCATGGCCGAGCCGCCCACACAGGTGCGCTTCATCGACGGGAAACGCAGGCCGTTGGCCTCGGCGTGCTGGATCAGCCCCATCCAGATGGTGGGTACGCCGGCGCTGATGGTGACTTCTTCGGACGCCATCAGTTCGTACAGGCTGGCGCCATCGAGTTTGGGGCCGGGCAACACCAGCCGGGTGCCCGAGAGCAGCGCCGCATAGGGGATGCACCAGGCGTTGATGTGGAACATGGGCACCACCGGCAGCACGGTTTCCTGCGTGGACAGGCCCAGCACGTCGGGCATGCAGGCGCTGGTGGCGTTCATCACGATGGCGCGGTGCGAATACAGCACGCCCTTGGGGTTGCCGGTGGTGCCGGACGTGTAGCACAGGGCCGCGCCGGTGGTTTCATCGAGCTCGGGCCAGTCGAAGCTGCTGCCGTGCGGGGCGATCAGGTCTTCGTAATTGCGCACGTTGGCCACGCCTTCGATGGCAGGCGTGTGGGCGGCGTCGGCCAGGCAGACCCAGGCGCGCACATTGGGGCAATGCGCGGCAATGCCCTGGACCAGCGGTGCGAAGGTGGCGTCAAACAGCACCACTTCGTCTTCGGCGTGGTTGATGATGTAGATCAGCTGCTGCGGGTGCAGGCGCGGGTTGCAGGTGTGCATGACCATGCCGCTGCCCGAGACCGCGTAATAGGCTTCGAGGTGGCGGTGGTTGTTCCAGGCGATCGAGCCGACCGCGCTGCCGGCCTTCAGGCCCATCTGCTGCAGGGCGTTGGCCAGTTGACGCGCACGACGGGCCACGTCGGCGTAGGTGCAGCGGTGCAGCGGACCATGCGTCTCGCGCGAGACGACTTCCTGGTCGCCGAATTGCGCGGCAGCGTGTTCCAGAATGCCGGAAATCAGCAGCGGGCGGTTCATCATCAGGCCGGGTTGGGGCATGGTCTTGTCTCCTTCCTTGTTTGTACGTGGGTAGCCATAAGCATGACACAGCCGCGCGCCGGCGCCAGGCACATGCCTGACACCGGCGCAGCGCATTGCAAAGCGGCGAATGATCAGCTGTCGACGGTGAAGCCAATCGACTTGACGATGGGCCCCCAGGTCTTCAGGTCGCGCTGCAGGGCGGCGGTCAGTTCCTCGGGGGTGCCGGGCGTCGGCTCCATGCCGAAGCTGGCCAGTGAATCGACGATGTCTTGCGCTTTCAGGGCCTGGTGCAGTGCACCATTGAGGCGGCGCACCACGTCGCCAGAGGCCTTGGCCGAGAGGTAGAAGCCGTACCACTCGCTGTAGGCCATGTCCTTGAAGCCTTGCTCCACCAGGGTGGGCACGTTCGGGGTGAAGCGGCTGCGCTTGGCGCCCGAGGTGGCCAGCACGCGGATCTTGCTGCCCGGGCCCAGGTAGGTCAGGAACGAGCCCAGCGGGGTCACCAGCGCGGGCAGTGTGCCGCCGAGCATGTCCTGGATGGCCGGGGGCGAGCCTTTGTAACCCACGTGCGTGAGCTCGATGCCTGCCTTGCGGCCCAGCGTCACCCCGGTGAAGTGCAGGGTGGAGCCGGGCGCGGGCGAAGCGATGCTGGCTTTGTCCGGGTTGGCCTTGAACCAGGCCATCAGGCCCGGGATGTCCTTGACGCTGTCGGGCACCATCGGGCCGACGCCGATGCCGTAGTCAAAGCTCACGCCCATGGTGACCGGCGAGAGGTCATTCATCGGGTCGTAGGGCAGTTTCTTGTAAGTGAAGGGGTACACCCCCAGCATCGACATGGGGGTGAGCAGGATGTGCGCACCGTCGGTGGGCGTGCCCTTGACGCCGACCACGCCCAGCTGGCCACCGGCCCCTGCCCGGTTCTCGACGATCACGGCGCGGGCATAACCGCCCTGAACCAGCTTTTCGCCAATCTTGCGTGCCAGGATGTCGGGCGTGGTGCCGGCCGGAAAGCCGACGTAGATGCGGGCGGTGTCCACGGCCTGGGCGGATGCGCCGGTGTGCGAACCCAGCATCAGGGTGGCGCCAGCGGCGCCGATGAAGTCGCGTCGATTGAGGGGCATGCAGTGTCTCCGAGAATATGTCAATGTTGGTTGACGTATTTTCCGGTTCGATCTCCTGCCCTGTCAACGTGTCCGGTGGTGTCGTGACTCAGGGGTTTCCCTGATCCGGCAAGGCGTCGGGCCAGGGCATCGCGAGGATGCGCTTGAGCGATTCGAGTTCCTTCGTACCGATGTGCTCGGCCAGTTCCTGCTCGATTTCCACAAAAGAAGCGGCGGCTTTTTCGGACATGCGCCAGCCCTTCTGCGAAAACCGCAGCAGCTTGACGCGGCCATCTTCCTCGCAGGGCACAAACTCCACCAGCCCCAGTTGCTGCGCTTCCTGGGCCAGTTTGTGAACGGCTTGCCGGCTCACCGACAGGCGCCGGGCCAGTTCAGACAGACCCAGCGGCTTGCCTCCCAGATGGGCGAACAGGCGGTTCATCGCCGTGGTCACATGGGGGTAGCCATTGCGTTCGGCCAGGGCCATCACGCGCTGCTCCATCCAGTCGGAGCGGGCCATGAGCAGATGCCGGAGAAGGTGTTTGTGCACGGTCATGGACCAAGTATCGTTGAATCGGGGGCGGGACACGAGTGTCTCGCGGGTGCATTGATATTGTCAACAATGAATGACAAAATGCCTGCCAACCCTGTTTTCAAGAAAAGGAAGCCTGTCCATGCGTTCCCTGCCCCGCCCTTTGTTCTCGGCCGACCACGAAGCCTTTCGTGACCAGGTGCGCCGTTTCTGTGAACGCGAGATTGCACCGCACCATGCCGAGTGGGAATCGGCCCACGGCGTGCCCAAATCGGTGTGGCAACGCGCGGGCGAGCAAGGTCTGCTGTGTTGCTGGCTGCCCGAAGCCGATGGCGGCCCTGGCGGTGACCTGCTCTTTGACGTCATCGTCTGCGAGGAACTGGGCCGGGTGGGGGCCACCGGGCCGGGTTTTCCGCTGCACTCGGTGATCGTCACGCCCTACATCGCGCACCATGGCACGCCCACGCTCAAGCGCAAAGTGTTGCCGCGCATGGCCAGCGGCGAATGGGTCGGCGCGATCGCCATGACCGAGCCGGGCACCGGCAGCGATCTGGCCGCCATCCGCACCCGCGCCGTGCGCGACGGCGACCACTGGGTCATCAATGGCCAGAAAACCTTCATCACCAACGGCCACAACGCCGACGTGATTGTGGTGGCCTGCAAGACCGATGCAGAACAGGGGGCCAAAGGCGTGTCGCTGTTTGTGGTGACCGCCGACATGCCCGGCTTCTCCCGCGGGCGCAACCTGCACAAGATCGGTCAGCACGCCCAGGACACGGCCGAACTCTTTTTTGAAGATGTGCGCGTGCCAGCCGACCACCTGCTGGGCGAAGAGGGCAAAGGCTTTCGCTACCTGATGCAGGAACTGGCGCAGGAGCGCCTGCTGGTCTCGGTGCAGTGCCAGTCGCGGGCTGAAGCCGCGCTGGAATGGACGGTCAAGTACGTGCAGGAGCGCAAGGCCTTTGGCCAGCGCGTGGCCGATTTCCAGAACACCCGCTTCAAGCTCGCTGGCCTGTGGGCCGAGCTGCAGGCCGGGCGTGCGTACTGCGACCAGCTGCTGGGCCTGCACATGGCGGGTCAGCTGGACGCGGTGGGTGCCTCGGCTGGCAAGCTCTGGCATTCCGAGCTGCTGGGCCGCGTCGTCGACGAATGCCTGCAGCTGCATGGGGGCTATGGCTACATGCACGAATACCCGATCGCACGCGCCTTTGTCGATGCCCGCATCGAGCGCATCTACGCCGGCACGTCCGAGATCATGAAAGAAATCATCGCGCGCGCCGTGTGCGATGAGGTGCGTCCATGAGTGTCGAGGTTTTCGGCAACCCGGACCAGGCGCTGATTCACCGCTTTTTGCAGCAGGGCGGCGGCGCGATGCCGATCAATTCCAACCCGATGGCGAAGGCCCTGCAATCGACCTTGCTGAAGGTCGACCGCGAACGCGGTGAAGTAGAAATCGGTTTCGAGCCAGGAGATCTGTTCATCCAGGGCACGGGCGTTGTGCAAGGCGGTGCGGTCACGGCCATGCTGGACTTCGCCATGGCCTTTGCCACGCTGGCCAGCCTGCCGCCGCAGGCCTCGTGCGCCACGGTGAATCTGAGCACGTCCTTTCTGCGTCCGGCGCCGCAAGGCCGCTACATCGCGGCTGGCACAGTGGACCGCTGCGGCAAGACCCTGGCCTTCACCCAGGCCCGTCTGGTGCGTGCCGACACCGGACAGGTGGTGGCGACTGCGGCCTCTTCGCTGGCGGTGCTGGCGCCCACCCTCAAGTGAGGGCGGCGTAGACCAGGTTGCGCAGCAGCTGGCGGTAGTGGTCGCGCTGGTTGGGCGCCTGCGTGAGCAGCATGGCGTAGAGGTCTTGCGCAGGGTCAACAAAGAACGAGGTGCCGCCAATCCCACTCCAGTGGTAAGTGCCCACCGAGCCAAACACGGACGACTCGCCTGCGGCGCGGCGCACCGCAAAACCCAGACCAAAGCCATGGCCCGGTGGCAGCAGCGTGCCGTCGATCGGGATGTCGCCCAGGTGGTCGGCCGTCATGAAGGCCAGCGTATGGCGGCTGAGCAATCGGTGGCCTTCGAACTCGCCGCCATTGCGCAGGCACTGCAGAAAGCGGGCGTAGTCCATGGCGGTGGACATCAGGCCCCCTCCACCGCTTTCCATGGCCGGCACCTCGCGCGGGTTGAACAGTTTCATCGGCACGCCGCCGTCCGGGTCGTGGCCAAAGGGCTCGACGATGCGGTGTTGCTGCGCCGGTGGCACGGCAAAACCGGTGTCCACCATGCCCAGCGGATCAAAGATTTCGTGCTGCAAAAACTGGCCCAGCGTCTGGCCGCTGATCACTTCCACGAGGCGACCCAGCACATCGGTGGCGCGGCTGTAGGCCCAGCAACTGCGCGGCTGGAACTGCAGGGGAATGCCGGCCAGCGCTTTTGAAAATTCATCATTGCTGCGCCCGCGCGAAGCGATGTTCACCTTGGCGTATTCGCGCTGCACCGGCGAGTCGCCGAGAAACTCGTAGGTCAGCCCGGCCGTGTGCCGCAGCAGGTCCTGCACCGTGGGTGTTTGCCAGGCTGGGACCAGCCCGGCGTTGCCCAACACCGGCTGGTTGTTGTATTCCGGCAGCCAGCGGCTGACGGGGTCGCTGATCAGCAGCCGCCCGCGCTCCACCAGCATCATGATCGCCACCGACACCAGCGGCTTGGTCATCGAATAGATGCGGAAGATGCTGTCGGTGCGCATCGGCTTGCCCGTGGCCGGGTCCTGCTGACCGATGGCTTCAAACAGGCCGATGCGGCCTTGGCGCGCGACCATGACCACCGCGCCCGGGATGTGCTGCCGGTCCACGCTGTCCTGCAGCACGTTCACCACCTGCTGGGTGGGCTGCGGGTTCAGGCCGATGTCGGCGGGGTGGGCGGTGTCCAGCGGGGTGGCCTGGGCCATGGTGTCTCCTCGTGTTCAGAGCGGGTTTTGTACACCAGGCCCCGGCGCCGGGGTATCACCTAAAGCAACCGCGCCAGGTACTGGCCCGTGTGGCTGGCCGGATGCGCCGCGATCTGCTCGGGCGTGCCTTCGGCCACCACCGTGCCGCCACCCGCACCGCCTTCGGGCCCCATGTCAATCACCCAGTCGGCGGTCTTGATGACGTCCAGGTTGTGCTCGATCACGACGATGGTGTTACCCGCGTCGCGCAGCTGGTGCAAAACTTTCAGCAGCAGATCAATGTCGGCAAAGTGGAGGCCGGTGGTCGGTTCGTCCAGGATGTAGAGCGTGCGGCCGGTGTCGCGTTTGGAGAGTTCCTGCGCGAGCTTGACGCGCTGTGCCTCGCCGCCCGAGAGGGTGGTGGCGCTCTGGCCCAGGCGGATGTAGGAGAGGCCCACGTCCAGCAGGGTCTGCAGCTTGCGGGCGATGCTGGGCACGGCGCTGAAGAAGGCGTAGGCGGCTTCCACCGTCATGTCCAGGATCTGCGCGATGTTCTGGCCCTTGTACTGGATCTCCAGCGTCTCGCGGTTGTAGCGCA
>CAXRGK010000111.1:0-2652 GCA_964230145.1 Burkholderiaceae bacterium
GGCCGACCTGCTCAAGATCGCGCTCGGCAAGGACGCCGTGAAAGCCTGATCCACCCCACACCCCGAAAACGCCCGCGACTGTCGGGCGTTTTGCATTTATTACCCACCTTGACTTTAGAGAACACCATGACCGCCCAACTGATCGACGGTAACCAACTCTCCAAACAACTGCGCACCGAAGTGGCCACCCGCGCCCAGGCCCTCAAGGCCAGGGGCATCACCCCGGGTCTGGCCGTGGTGCTGGTCGGCGACAACCCCGCCAGTCAGGTCTATGTGCGCAACAAGGTCAAGGCCTGCGAGGACAGCGGCCTGCACTCGGTGCTCGAAAAATACGACGCCGACATGAGCGAAGCCGCCCTGCTGGCGCGCGTCGAAGCCCTCAACAACGACCCGACCATCCACGGCATCCTGGTGCAACTGCCGCTGCCTGAACACATCGATGCCCAGAAGGTGATCGAGGCCATCAGCCCGGCCAAGGACGTGGACGGTTTCCACATCGCCAGCGCAGGCGCCCTGATGACCGGCATGCCCGGCTTCTGGCCCTGCACCCCCTATGGCTGCATGAAGATGCTCGAAAGCATCGGCTACGACCTCAAGGGCAAGCACGCCGTGGTGATCGGCCGCAGCAACATCGTGGGCAAACCCATGGCCCTGATGCTGCTGCAAAAGGACGCCACCGTCACCATCTGCCACTCGCGCACAAAAGACCTGAAGGCCCAGACCCTGCAGGCCGATGTGATCGTGGCCGCCGTGGGCAAACGCAACGTGCTGACCGCCGACATGGTCAAGCCGGGCGCCGTGGTGCTGGACGTGGGCATGAACCGCAACGACGAGGGCAAGCTGTGCGGCGATGTGGACTTTGCTGGCGTCAAGGAAGTTGCGGGCTACATCACCCCGGTACCCGGTGGCGTCGGCCCAATGACCATCACCATGCTGCTGGTCAACACCCTTGAAGCCGCAGAACGCGTCGCCAGATAAGGCATGGATGCCCGGTCTAGCCGGGAATGACACATGACCTCACCGGGAATCAGAAAGTGTCATCCTCGGGCTTGACCCGAGGATCCACCCCGCAGCCACCAGAAACCACCATGACCGCAAGCAACCCTCTTCTCGACACCGCCGGCCTGCCGCTGTTTGACCGCATCGCCCCCGAACATGTGGCCCCTGCCATGGACGTGCTGCTGGCCGAGGCCGATGCGGCCTTGACCCGCGTCACCGCCGCAGACTTCCCGGCCGACTGGAGGGCAATTGCCAAAGTGCTGGACGTGGCCACCGAGCGCCTGGGGCGGTCCTGGGGCGCCGTGAGCCACCTCTACAGCGTGGCCGACACGCCCGAACTGCGCGCCGCCTACAACGCCGCCCTGCCCCGCGTCACCGAGTTCTGGACGCGCCTGGGCAGCAACGAGCAGCTGTACGCCAAATACAAGGCCATCGACCCGGCCAGCCTGAACGCCGAGCAGCGCCAGGCCCACAGCAATGCCCTGCGCAACTTCGTGCTCGGCGGCGCGGAGCTGCAGGGTGCGGCAAAGGAGCGCTACGCCGCGATTCAGGAACGTCAGGCCGAGGTCTCGCAGAAGTTCAGCGAAAACACCCTGGACGCCACCGACAGCTTTGCCCTGTACGTGGCCCCCGCCGAGCTGGCCGGTGTGCCGCAGGATGTGGTCGATGCCGCCTGCGCTGCCGCCGACAAGGACGGAAAAGCCGGGCAAGCCAAGCTCACGCTCAAAATGCCCAGCTACCTGCCGGTGATGCAGTTCGCCGACAGCAGCGCCTTGCGCGAGCGGCTCTACAAGGCCTACACCACACGCGCCTCCGACCAGGCCGAGGGTGAGGCCCAAAAATACGACAACACCGCCTTGATGAGCGAAATCCTGGCCCTGCGCCATGAAGAAGCGAAGCTGCTGGGCTACGACAACTTCGCCCAAGTCTCGGTGGTGCCCAAGATGGCCGAGTCGCCCGAAAAGGTCATCGCCTTCCTGCGCGACCTGGCCGCCAAAGCCAAGCCCTTCGCCGAAAAAGACCTGGCCGATCTGCGCGAATTCGCACGCAAGGAACTGGGTCTGAGCGGCCCACTCAACGCCTGGGACATCCCCTACCTGAGCGAAAAGCTCAAGGAAGCGCGCTACAGCTTCAGCGAGCAGGAGGTCAAACAGTACTTCACCGCGCCCAAAGTGCTGGCCGGTCTGTTCAAAATCATCGAAACCCTGTTCGAGGTCAGCATCCGCCAGGACGAGGCGCCCGTCTGGCACCCTGCCGTGGAGTTCTACCGCATCGAACGCAACGGCCAACTGGTGGGCCAGTTTTATCTGGACCCGCCGGCCCGCGCTGGCAAGCGCGGTGGCGCCTGGATGGACGATGTGGTCGGTCGCTGGCTGCGCCCGGACACGGGCCAGCTGCAAACCCCGGTCGCGCACCTGGTGTGCAACTTCGCCGAAGGTGTGAACGGCAAGCCGCCGCTGCTCACCCACGACGACGTGATCACCCTCTTCCACGAGTTCGGCCATGGCCTGCACCACATGCTCACTCAGGTGAATGAGCGCGACGTGTCGGGCATCAGCGGTGTCGAATGGGACGCGGTGGAGCTGCCCAGCCAGTTCATGGAAAACTTCTGTTGGGAATGGTCGGTGCTGCAGCACATGACCCAGCACGTGG
>CAXRGK010000112.1:0-4310 GCA_964230145.1 Burkholderiaceae bacterium
AGCGCATGCGCCCCAACCCCGAAACCCGACCCTGGGTGATGACCAACCTCAAGACCCTGCAGGGCCTGGCCGAGGTGATCGCCTTCATTGAGAAGCGCGGCATGCTGGGCCGCGCCTGAAGCTCAAAACCTGAGCCGCGCCGTGAGTCTGAGCGTACGCGGCTCGGCCGGATGCACATGCACATCGGCCACACCTGAGGCGGGCTCACCCGCCAGACGCGAGGTGTAGAAGTAGCTGATGTCGTTGTTGTGACGGTCAGTCAGGTTCAGCACATCCAGCGTCAGGTCGAGGTCGTGGGCCACCTTGCGCTGCATGCGCAGGTTCGCCGTGAGGCGGGGCGCCGAGCGCACCGCGCCGTCTTCGGTCAAGGGCGCCGAGCCGATGTAGCGCACGCCCAGCGAACCGGACCAGGGCCCCATCTTGCGCAGGCGAAGGTTCAGGTGGGCCACCTTCTGCACGGTGTTGGCCATCGTCTGCCCTGCGGGGCTGCTGTCGGTGTAACGGGGACGCGTCCAGGCCAGGTTGGCATCCACCACCCAGTGTTCTCCCGGTGTCCAGTGGTTGCCCCACTCCACACCGGTGCGCCGGCTGGGGCGGCCCGGCTCGGTGTTGCCGGCATCGCCCACATAGACCAGCTCGGAATCAAAATCCAGGCGCCAGAGGGCCAGCGTGGTCTGCCAGCCTGCAAGGATCTCGGACTTCATTCCGACTTCCTGCCCTCGCGAACGCACCAGCAGCGGCACCGGATCGATGGGCAAGCCGGTTCGGGGATCGACCCGGGCTGTGACTCCGCGCGCGTCATTGCTGTGGAAACCCCTGCCCGCAGCAAGAAAAAACTCGGTCTTGTGCCAGGGCCCCAGAATGAGGGACAGCTTGGGCGAGAGCTGTGTGGCCGTGGCCGAACCCGAGTTCTGCGCCTGGGCGTGGCTGATCACCCGCACACTGGCCTGATCGGCCCGCAGGCCCGCCACGCTGCGAAGCCAGGGCAGCCAGCCGGTTTCGTTTTCGGCATAAACGCCCAGCTGTGTCTGGCGCACACCATCGTCCCGCACCGTGGCCTGGATTTGACGCGCCAGCGTGTCGAACAAGGCCGCCTGAATGCGGTCCTGGCGCCACTGCACCCCCAGGGTGTTGCGAACCGTTCTTTGCCCCTCGAGCTGCGCGAACCAGGAGTGGAAAGCATGGCCGCCCAGCACGGTTCTGTGGTCGGTCTGCGCAAACTGGTCACTGGCGCGTTCCAGGCGGTAGGTGAAATTCGAGAACAGGCTCAGGTCGTACTGCAGCAGGTACCAGTTCACCTGCGTCATCTCGCGCGCGTCGGCCCTGTGCCAGCGACCTGACAGGCTGCTGCGGCGGGTGCTGGCGCCATCGCTGGCGTCCAGCGAGTCAAAGCGGCCAAACGGCTGGCCCAGGTAGCTGCCTGCATCGATGAGGCGCTGGGGCACCTGGTCGGTCGCGTGCCAGTGCGCCGAATAGACCGACAGGCTGGTACTCCAACCCTCACGCGCGCTGCCACCACTGAGCATGAGTTGCGCATTGGCTTTGCGCAAGCCTTCAGGCACCGTCCAGGGACCGTTGTGGTTCACGCGTTCACCGGCCAGCAGCAAGCTGATGCCCTCGCCCACCGCCTTCGATCCAGCCACCCATGCACGCCGATAGCCATTGGGGCCCAGCGCGAATTCGGCCAGTGGTCGCTCCAGCCGTGTCCGGTACACGAAGTGGGCCGAGCCGGCAGAGGAGAAATCACCGTCGGCTGCGGCATAGGGCCCTTTGCGGTAGTCCACGCGGCTGACCAGTTCCGGAATCAGGAAGTTCAGGTCGCTGTAGCCCTGTCCATGCGCATGGCTGGGCAGGTTGACCGGAACACCGTTGACCGTGGTCGCAAAGTCGGTGCCGTGGTCCAGGTTCATGCCCCGCAGAAAGTACTGGTTGGCCTTGCCATCACCCGAGTGCTGGGTCACCACCATGCCCGGGATGTGTTCCAGTGCCTCGCCCGGCCTTTGCAATGGGCGGCTGCCCAGCTGCTCGGCACCGATCACGCCCTGGCTGGCAGCATCGCTGCTGCCCAGGCCGCTGTCATGCTGTCCGACGACCTCCATCACCGGCGATTCGTGCCCCAAAACAGGGCTGGCGCACCACATCAGGGCAAATAAAAGGCGTGGCGGTACAGAACGGGGCAGCATGCACCTGAACAGGCAATTTCAAGGCCAGGCGCGACTGCATTAAAGTGGCGCCTGCACCGAACCTTGCGAGAAACAACATGAGCGTTTACGACAGCCTGAAATCCCTGAACATCGAACTCCCCCCGGTGGCCGTGCCCGCTGCGGCCTATGTGCCTTTTGTGGAGACTGGCAAGCTGGTCTTCCTGTCGGGCCACATCGCCAAGAAAGACGGCAAGCCCTGGGTGGGTCAGCTGGGCAACACCATGGGCACCGCTGAAGGCCAGCAGGCCGCACGCGCAGTCGCCATTGACCTGCTGGGCACGCTGCACGCCGCCGTCGGTGACCTCAACAAGGTCAAGCGCATCGTCAAGGTGATGAGTCTGGTCAATTCCACCGGCGACTGCACCGAGCAGCACCTGGTGACCAACGGCTGCAGCGAGCTGCTGGGCCAGGTGTTTGGCGCCGCAGGCGCGCACGCCCGCAGCGCCTTTGGCGTGGCGCAGATCCCGCTGGGGGCCTGTGTCGAGATCGAGCTGATCGCCGAAATCGCCTGAGCGGTGACCGGCAGGTTTTGATCGTGCAAGCCGTTGAACTGAAACACGCCTACCGCCTGCTCAGCCACGGGCCCACCGTGCTGGTGGGCAGTGCGCATGCGGGGCGCCGCAACGTCATGGCCGCGGCCTGGGCCATGCCGCTGGACTTTGACACGCCCAAGATCGCGGTCGTCATCGACAAGGCCACGCTCACGCGTGAACTGATCGAAGCGTCTGGCGTGCTCAGCATCAATGTGCCCTGCGTGGCCCAGCGCGAGCTCGTGGTGGCTACCGGCACACTCAGCGGCAAGGAGCACAAGGACAAGCTCTCGCGCTGCGGCGTCACCACCCATGCCGCCCCGCAAACCGGGGCACCGCTGGTGGACGGCTGCATGGCGCAGCTCGAATGCCGCGTGCTGCCCGCCACCGCGCATGTGGCCAGACCACACGACCTGATCCTGGCCGAAGTGCTGGGTGCCTGGGCCGACGAGCGCGTGTTCAGCCAGGGCCGCTGGCATTTTGAGGACGCACCCGCCGAACTGCGCAGCCTCCACCATGTGGCGGGCGGGCATTTTTATGCCACAGGTGAACCGGTGGCCTGAGCCCCGGCGCCCGCTGGCTCCTCACCCCAGACCTGAGCTGGCCAGTTCGAGTGGGCTGGCATCCGGTTTGGGCTTGCCCTGGCCAATCCAGTAGCAATCGCAGACCATGGCCTCCAGACCCTCGCGCTGGGTGACTTGTATTTCACCCCGGCGCGAGACGATATAGCCCAACGCCGTGAGCTTGCCCAGCGCCAGGGTGATCGCTTCGCGGCGAAATCCCAGGCGCTCCGACACTTCCTGATGCGTCAGGTGAATCACCGGTTCCAGCGTACGGTCCACAGAAATCAGCATCCAGCGGATGAGTTGCTGCTCCACAGAATGGTGCTTGCCACAGACCACCGACTGGGCCAGTTGCATCAGCATGCGGAGCATCGTGCTGGTGATCGCCTGCTGATGGACCGGGCAGTGCGGCATCAGGCTTTTGAGCACCGGCAGTGGGATGCGGTAGGCCAGGCCCGCATCGCGGACATTCGCCCGGTAATGGCTCGGGCCGTCGAGCGCCACAATGCCCATCAGCCCCGCTTTGCCAATCATGTAGGTTTCGACACTGAAGCCGTCGGGCATGTCCTTCATCATGGAGATCAGGGCCCCGACCGGGTAATAAACATGGGAGGGCACTTGCCCCGTGGTGAACAGGTCCCGGCCCTTGGGCAAGGACACCAGTTCCATGTGAGAGATCAACAACCGGTATTCAGACTCCGGCAATCCGGCCAGCAAAGCATTGATGCGTGGGTTCATGTTTCCTTTTGGGTCAAGTCGCAATGCTTGTCACCAATTTAGCGCCAAGGAAGCACCACATATGTGCGGTAAAGCACATTTTTTACAAAAACAACAATCTTCAAATGACAGATGTCAAACGTGCAGGTGCTTTGGCGGGGAAAACTGCCCGGCCAATCAGCAATCAAGCCAAAGCCGGTATCGGTGCATCCATGTCCAGACCCGCAAACTCGAATCCGCGCCGGTGGTCGGCCAGGTGCTTGCGCGTCCAGGCCACCGCCGATTCGGCATCGTGC
>CAXRGK010000113.1:0-2422 GCA_964230145.1 Burkholderiaceae bacterium
TCCTGTTCGGCCTGAATGATGCGCGCTGGGTTGCCCACCGCCGTGGCGCCGGCCGGCACCGGCTTGGTGACCACTGCATTCGACCCCACCATGGCCCCATCCCCCACGGTGAAGCCTCCCAGCACCTTTGCGCCTGCGCCAACCACCACATCGCGACCCAGCGTGGGGTGGCGTTTGGCGCCCTTGTACAGGGAGGTGCCCCCCAGCGTGACCCCGTGGTAGATCGTGCAACCGTCACCGATCTCGGCGGTCTCGCCAATCACGATGCCCATGCCGTGGTCAAAAAATACACCGTTACCGATCCTGGCGCCCGGGTGAATCTCGATGCCGGTGAACCAGCGCGAGAGGTGCGAGATGAAGCGCCCCAGCCACTTGAAGCCGTGGTTCCAGCAGCCGTGTGCCCAGCGGTGCAGGATCAGCGCATGCAGGCCCGGGTAGCAGGTCAGCACCTCCCAGGTGCTGCGTGCAGCCGGGTCGCGCTCAAGAATGCACTGGATATCGGAACGGAGGCGGGAAAACATGGCCCTAGTCTATCGCCTGCCCCGCGCTGCCTCGCTCATGGCCTTGGCCACCCCGCGCAGGATGTGGATTTCTTCGGTATGCAGATCGGCCCGGTTGAACAACTGGTTCAGCCGCGGCATCAGCTTCTTGGGCGAGGCCGGGTCCAGAAAACCGATGTCGGCCAGGGCCTGCTCCCAGTGCGCGAGCATGCCGGCCACCTGCTGCGCGTCGGCCTTGTCCGCCGGTGCCGTGGCGCTCTGGACCGGAAAGCCACCCAAGGCCTGTCGCCATTCATAGGCCAGCACCTGGATGGCCGCGCCCAGATTGAGCGAACCGAAATCCGGCGCCGTCGGGATCGACAGCGCCACATGGCAGCGGTAGACGTCCTCGTTTTTCATGCCGAAACGCTCGGAACCGAACAGGAAAGCCACCGAATGGTCTGCCCGGGCCAGCTCCGCAAAATGCGCCCGGGGCGTTCGGGTAGGCGGGCCGAAGTCTCGCGGCGTCATGGCCGTCGCGCACAGGTGCGTCACGCCGTCCAGTGCCTCATCGAGCGTGTCCACCACCCGGGCCTTGGCCAGCACGTCGTTGGCGCCGCTGGCGCGCTGGATGGTTTCTTCCTTTCGCAGCACGTTCGGCCAGCGTGGCTTGACCAGCACCAGCTCGTCAAAGCCCATCACCTTCATGGCACGGGCGGCCGCCCCCACATTGCCGGCATGGCTGGTTTCGATCAGGATGAATCGGGTTCGCATGAGGGCAATTGTCCCATCCAGCGGCCACCAGACAGCCGCCTGATGCCGTTTTGCGCTTTTCATGGGAAAATACGCGCTTCGCCAGCGTGATCGTGCGCCGGCCCGAACCGGTTCTTAACAATTCATGTCCACCTCACTCCACCCCATGCTCAACGTGGCCATCAAGGCCGCACGTGCTGCAGGCAGCATCATCAACCGCGCCGCGCTCGACGTCGAAGCCGTGCGCATCTCGCAAAAGCAGGTCAACGACTTCGTGACCGAGGTGGACCACGCGAGTGAGGCGGCCATCATCGACACCCTGCTGACCGCCTATCCTGACCACGGCATCCTGGCCGAAGAATCGGGCAGCCAGCACGGCAATCCCAACGCCGACCACATCTGGATCATCGATCCGCTGGACGGCACCACCAACTTCATCCACGGTTTTCCGGTCTACTGCGTGAGCATCGCGCTGCAGGTGCGTGGCCGCATCGAGCAAGCCGTGGTCTACGACCCCAGCCGCAACGACCTGTTCACCGCCACCCGTGGCCGCGGCGCCTTCCTCAACGACCGCCGCATCCGCGTGAGCAAGCGCACCCAGCTCAAGGAATGCCTGATCTCCACTGGCTTCCCCTTCCGCCCGGGCGACAACTTCAACAACTACCTGCTGATGATGGGCGATGTGATGCAGAAGACCGCCGGCCTGCGCCGCCCGGGTTCTGCCGCACTGGACCTGGCCTATGTGGCCGCCGGTTTCACCGAAGCCTTCTTCGAGACCGGTTTGTCGCCCTGGGACGTCGCTGCCGGCTCGCTGCTGGTCACCGAAGCCGGTGGCCTGGTGGGCAATTTCACGGGTGAATCGGACTTTCTGGAGCAGCGCGAAGTGCTGGCCGGCACGCCCCGGATTTACGGTCAGCTGGTGCCGATCCTGCACAAGTACAGCAAGTTCGCCAGCGCCGGCGAAAAAGCCCAGGTGCGCCAGACCCTGGGCCTTCCCGGCGCCGATGCCGCGCCGACCACAGGCAGCGCCACGACCCCGGACGACGCACCGCTCTGACGCACCGCCCGGACGCGCCGATGGCTTTCGCACCCGACCTGAGTGCGCACACGCCGATGATGGCGCAGTACCTGCGCCTGAAAGCGGACTTTCCCGACACCCTGCTGTTCTACCGCATGGGTGATTTCTACGA
>CAXRGK010000114.1:0-11158 GCA_964230145.1 Burkholderiaceae bacterium
CTGGGCAACGATTTCGTGGCGCAGTCGGTGGCGGTGGACTTCCACATCGGCCCCATGCACATCGTGGGCCGAGCCGGTACACCCGAAGCCGCCCGCTCGCGCCCGGACCACCAGTTCGCCTACGTGAACGGTCGCTTTGTGCGTGACAAGGTGGTCATGCACGGCGCGCGCAGTGCCTACGAGGACGTGCTGCACGGTCAAAAGCAGCCGGCCTACGCCCTGTTCATGCAGATCGATCCGACCCTGGTCGATGTGAACGTGCACCCGACCAAAATCGAGGTGCGCTTTCGCGACAGCCGCGCCGTGCACCAGGCGGTGCGCCACGCGATCGAACAGGCACTGGCCGCACCGCGCTCGCAGGCCCTGAGCGAAGCGCCTGAAGAACTGAAACTGGAGCCCGGCCCCGTGCCCAAGGCCTTGCCCGAGTCCGCCAGCTGGCGGCAAGGCAGCATGGAGCTGAACGATCGCCCCGCAATGTGGCAGGCCGCCCCTGCGGCCAAAGGTTTTTCGCGCGCGGGGGCGCGCTCCTACAGCACCGAGCCAACTTCTCTGGCGCAACAAGCCCAACCCTCCGGGGAGGCCCCACCCGTGGCCCAGGAGGCCCAACCTTTGCTGGAGGCCGCCCCTGTAGCCGAACCTTTGTGGGAGGCCGCCCCTGCGGCTGAACATTTGTGGGAGGCCGCCCCTGCGGCCGAATGGCCTTCGCGCGCGGGGGCGAGCTCCTCCACAGGAGGTGCCGTAAACGAAGAGCAGACCTGGCCCCTTGGCCGCGCCATCGCGCAGCTGCATGGCGTCTACATCCTGGCCGAGAACGCGCAGGGCCTGGTGGTGGTCGACATGCACGCCGCACACGAGCGCATCGTGTACGAAAAACTCAAGCAGCAGCTCGGTCCTGACGCCGGCCGCATCGCCAGCCAGCCCCTGCTGATCCCGGCCACCTTCGCCGCCACGCCCACCGAAGTGGCCACGGCGGAGGGCTGTGCCGACGCCCTGGCGCAACTCGGTCTGGAAATCTCGCCCCTGTCGGCCAAGACCCTGGCCGTGCGCGCCGTGCCCACCAGCTTGGCACAAGGCGATGCGGTGGAGCTGGCGCGCAGCGTGCTGGCCGAGCTGGCCCAGCACGACGCCAGCACTGTGGTGCAGCGCGCGCAAAACGAGATCCTGGCCACGATGGCCTGTCACGGCGCGGTGCGCGCCAACCGGCAGCTCACGCTGACCGAAATGAACGCCCTGCTGCGCCAGATGGAAGAAACCGAGCGCTCGGACCAGTGCAACCATGGTCGTCCGACCTGGCGCCAGATGACCCTGCGCGATCTGGACGCCTTCTTCATGCGGGGCCGCTGATGTCGGCCAACCTTGTCGTGGTCATCCTGGCGCTTTTGCTGGGACTGCAGGCGGTCACCACCGATCTGTACCTGCCGGCCCTGCCCGCTATCCGCGAAGTCTTCGACGCCAGCATGGGCGATGTGCAGCTCACGCTGACCGCCCTGCTGCTGGCTTTCGGTATTTCACAACTGGTCTGGGGCCCGCTGTCTGATCGCTTTGGCCGTCGCCCCATCCTGATCGGCGGCCTCGTGGCCTATGTGCTGGCCTCCCTGGCGTGCAGCCTGGCCCCCGGCATGGGCTGGCTGATCGCTGCCCGTGCGGTGCAGGGCGTGGCCATGGGCGCCGCCGTGATGGCCGCCCGTGCGGTGGTGCGCGATCTGTACCCCCCCGCACAGGGCGCCACCGTCATGTCCAAGGCACTCACCGGCTTGGGCGTGATCGCCTGCACCTGCGCGCCCGTGGGTGGGCTGCTGAGCGACACCGTCGGCTGGCGCTTCACCATGCTGGCGGTCACCACCTTCGGCCTGGTCACATTGGCCATGCTGGTCTGGCGCTTTGAGGAAACCCTGGCCCACCCCAATCCCAGGGCCCTGCACCTGGGGCCGCTGCTGCGCGCCAACCTTGACATCCTGCGCCACCCCACCTTTCGCGCGTGGTGCGCCCTGTCCTCAGGCTCTTACCTGGGGCTGTTCACCTTTCTGGCCAGCTCGTCTTTTGTGTTCACGCGCAGCCTGGGTTACAGCAAGACCGCCTACGGCCTGTTCATGCTGACCATGTCGCTGTCCTACATCGTGGGCACCTTCTGGTGCCGCTGGATGCTGCGTCGCACCAGCGTGCACCGCACCGTGGGCGTGGCCGCGGTGCTGACGCTCAGTGCCGGTGTGCTGATGACCCTGCTGGCCTACGCCGGCGAAGGACAGGACTGGTACGGCGCCTGGGCCGTCATGCTGCCGGTGTACCTCTTCATGTTTGGCCATGGCGTGCACCAACCCTGCGGCCAAAGCGGCGCCGTCGCGCCCTTCCCGCAGAAAGCGGGCACGGCCTCGGCGCTCAACGGCTTTTTGATGATGCTGGGCGCCTTCTTCATGGGCGGTTGGCTGGGCCAGCACATGGACGAGCCGGTGTTCGCGCTGGCACACGGCATGTTGCTGTGGAGCGGTTTCATTGCCCTGGTGGCCTGGACCCTGGTGCAGCGCCACGGACGCCCTGTGGAAGTGGTTCAACCCGCATGAGCGTGGATGCCATTGCCCTTGTCGGCCCCACCGCCAGCGGCAAGACGGCCGCTGCACTGGCCCTGGCTGCAGCCCTGCGAGAGCGCGGCGGCGCCGAGATCATCAGCGTGGACTCTGCCCTGGTGTACCGGGGCATGGACATCGGCACCGCCAAGCCCGGCCGCGAAGAACTGGCCCAGGTGCCTCACCACCTGATCGACATCATTGACCCGCTGCAAAGCTACAGCGCAGCCGAATTTGCCAAAGACGCCACGCGCCTGATCGGGGAAATCCGTGCGCGCGGCAAGACCCCACTGCTGGTGGGCGGAACCATGCTCTACCTCAAGGCCCTGCTCGAAGGCCTGAACGACATGCCGCCGTCCGACCCGCAGGTGCGCGCCGACATCCAGCAACGTGCTGCAGAACGTGGCTGGCCGGCCATGCATGACCAGCTGCAGGCGGTGGATCCGGTCACGGCCGCACGCCTGGCGCCTGGCGACAGCCAGCGCATCGGTCGAGCCCTGGAAGTCTGGACGATCACCGGTCAGCCCCTCTCGGCCTTCCACCAGGGCACCAAGCCCAAGACGCCCCGCTGGCACATTCCTGTCATCAGCCTGGAACCTCTGGATCGCGCCTGGTTGCACGAACGCATTGCACAGCGTTTTGACGCCATGCTGGCCGCTGGATTTCTGGATGAAGTGCGTGCACTGCGTGCACGAGGCGACTTGAATCCGGACCTGCCCTCGATGCGCTGCGTGGGTTACCGCCAGGCCTGGCAAGGACTGGAGGAAGGCTGGAGCGCAGCGGAGATCCGCGAACGCGGCATCTTTGCCACCCGCCAGCTGGCCAAACGGCAGCTCACCTGGCTGCGCGGAATACCGCAGCGCACGGTGGTGGCAGCCGATGCGCCGCAAGCGCTGAAACAGACACTGGATGCCGCCATGGCGTCCGTTCACATCTCCCGCTGACGTCGGCTGGCCTTGAGCAGGCTTTGCCGAGCCTTGCCCTGCAAACGCCTCTGCACCGAGGCCTTGGTGGGCCGTGTCGCCTTGCGCACTTTCGGTGCCCATTCATAGCGTGCCAGCAGTTGGTACAGCCGCGCCCAGGCATCCTGGCGGTTGGCCTCCTGGGTGCGGTAGCGCTGGGCCTTCAGGATAAGCACACCATCGGCCGTGAGCTGGTTGCCCGGTGCCTGCAGCCAGCGGGTTTTGATGTCCTCGGGCAGGCTGCTGGCGCGCACATCAAAGCGCAGCTGGATGGCGCTGGAGACTTTGTTGACGTTCTGACCACCCGGGCCCTGGGCGCGGATGGCGGTGAGTTCGACCTCGCTGTCTGGAATGTGCAGGCGGCGCATGTCGTTCGCGCACAGGGGTGCGCTCCTACTGAAGCGGTTCCTTCAAACCTGCCGGCATGGGCAAGGGCAGGATGTCGATGCCCTCTTCGAGCAGGGCTTCAGTCTCTTCACGGCTGGCCTGACCGCGGATGTTGCGGTGTTCGGTTTCGCCGTGGTGGATCTTGCGGGCTTCTTCGGCGAACTTCGTGCCCACGTCTTCGGTATGGGCCATGACGTGGCGCACCATCTTCATCCAGGCGGCCTGAAGGTGCTGAGGCGTCATCTGCGCCACATCCTGCGAGGGTGCGGCCAGCCCGTCGGACGCAGCGGGGACGCTCTGCTGAGTACCGTGGCCCAGGTTCAGGCGCGGCGCCGAAGGCATCTTGGTGACTTGGGCGTCGTTGCACAGCGGGCAGCTGACCAGGCCACGCTCGCGCTGCGACTCGAAGTCTTCATGCGAGGCGAACCAGCCTTCAAAGGCGTGGCCGTGGCTGCACTGGAGATTGAGGACTTTCATGGTGGGGATATCGGGTCCGGGGTCTGCCAGTTCAAGGGCCAGGCACCAGAAAGCACATTTTGCACCCAGACCATGCAGCTGAGGGTTTTGGCATCCGTCACTTGTCCATCACGGCACCAGGCCATCAGCTCGTCGGGAGTGGCCGAGAACACATCGAGAAATTCACCCTGATCCAGCCGGCGTTCGCCCTGACGCAGGCCACGTGCAAACCAGATGTGGATCACCTCGGTGGAGTAGGCAATGGCCAGGTGCATATGCCCTGCCCTGGCCCACTCGCGGGCCTGGTAGCCGGTTTCTTCCAGCAACTCGCGCTGGCCGCACACCAGTGGGTCTTCGCCCGCATCCAGCTTGCCCGCTGGCAACTCGACCATGACCTGGCCAACGGGGTAACGGTACTGGCGCTCCAGCACGATGCGCGTCTGGCCATCGGTACCTTCGAGCAGGGGTACAACCACCACCGCGCCCGGATGCACCACATATTCGCGTGTGGCTTCGCCGCCATCGGGCAGGCGCACCGTGTCGCGAAAAGCGTGAAGGAAACGACCTTTGAACAGTTCCTGCTGCGCAATGCGCTGCTCGATCAGGTGTTCATTGGACATGGCTTGCCTCTTAAGGCTGGGCATCAGTCTCGGCGATGCACGAGGTAGCGGTAAACGAAGCCCGGAAAAGCCAGCGTCAGGAACATGGCACCGGTGACCGCGTAAAACTCCCAACCCTGGGGCGCAATCTGGCCCGCGCTGTGCTCAAGCGCCAAGCCGATGCTGCCGACCAGGAAATAAAACAGCACCAATTCCAGCAGGCGCCAGGCCAGTGCCTTGGGCTGCCGAAGGGGGCCAATCACCAGCAGACGATGGTTGATGAACGGCAGATTGGCGGCCAACAGGGCCAGCAGGACCAGCGCGCCAATCTGCAGGGACTGAGACATGCTTCGAATTACAGGGCCAGCATGCTCTTGACGGCCTGTGCGCACAGGGCCATCAGGGCCCCCGGCACGATGCCCAGCACCAGCACCAGCAGACCGTTGACCGACAGCACCGCGCGCACATCCAGAGGTGCAGACACGGTGGTGGCCGTGACGGGTTCGTCAAAGTACATGACCTTGACGACTCGCAGGTAATAGAAGGCACCGATCAGCGACATGAGCACGGCAAAGATGGCCAGACCGATGTAGAAGCCCTGACCCGAAGCGACCAGCGACTGCAGCACGGCCAGCTTGGCATAAAAGCCCACCATCGGCGGAATGCCGGCCAGCGAGAACAGGCAGATCGCCATGACGCCGGCGTACAGCGGGCTGCGCTGGTTCAGACCCGCCAGATCGGAGATCTCTTCGCTTTCGAAACCCTGGCGGGCCAGCAGCATGATGATGCCGAAGCTGGCCAAGGTGGTCAGCACATAGCCCACCACGTAGAACATGGCCGAGCTGTAGGCGTTGGCCGCCAGCGTGGTCTGACCGTTCACAACACCGGCCACAAAGCCCAGCAGCACAAAGCCCATCTGCGCAATCGTCGAGAAAGCCAGCATGCGCTTGAGGTTGGTCTGGGCGATGGCGGCCAGGTTGCCGATCAGCAGCGAAGCGATGGCCAGCAAGGACAGCATTTGCTGCCAGTCAATGGCCAGCGGCATCAGGCCTTCAACCAGCAGGCGCACGATGATGGCGAAAGCCGCCAGCTTGGGGGCACCGCCAATCAGCAATGTGGCGGCTGTGGGCGCGCCCTGGTACACATCGGGAATCCACATGTGGAAAGGCACGGCACCGATCTTGAACGCCAGACCAGCCACGATGAACACCAGACCAAAAACCAGCACCTGGTGCTTGATTTGACCGGAGGCGATGGCTTGCAGGACTTCGTCGAGCTGCAGACTGCCAGTGGCGCCGTACAGCATGGACATGCCGTACAGCAGGAAGCCCGAAGCCATGGCACCCAGCACGAAATATTTCATTGCGGCTTCGGTGGCCGGGGTGTGGTCACGGCGCAGGGCCACGAGCGCGTAGCTCGACAGGGTGAGCAGTTCCAGGCCGAGGTAGATCACCAGAAAGTTCTGGCCGGAAATCATGAAGTCCATGCCCAGCAAGGCAAACAAGCTCAGGCTGAACAACTCGCCACCACGCAGCATGTCGCGGTCGGCTGCGTAGGGGCGTGCATAAACCAGCGTGACCATCACGGCAAGGGCCGCAAAACACTTGAGCCAATGGCCCAGCGGGTCGCTGACGACCAGGCGCCCCCAGCCGTAGAGGGTCTGGTCGGCCGAGGCGTACGAGGCGTTGAGCCAGGCCACGCCCGCCAGGGTCAGCAGGCTGAGCACATAAGTCGCGGTGCGGCGGGGCGACTTGACCGTGAGGTCTACCAGCGCAATCACGCAGGCCATGACCAGCAACACGATTTCCGGATAGATCGTCATCCAGCTGGTGGGGTCCATCATGTCGTTACTTTCTGTTTTCGGTTCTGGATTCCCCGGTCAAGCCGGAGAATGACAAAAGGGGCTCGGGGAGTGACAAGTCATGTCCATTACTGGGGCAGCTTGGACAGCGCCACGTGCTTGAGCAGTTCAGCCACCGAAACGTCCATCACGTCGGTGAAAGGTTTCGGAAAGAGGCCCATGTACAGCACGGCAATCGCCAGCAAGGCCAGCATCAGGAATTCACGGCCGTTGATGTCGGTCAGCTCGCGCACATCGTTGTTGGTCACCGGACCGAGGTAAACGCGCTTGAACATCCACAGCGTGTAGGCTGCGCCAAAGATCAGGGCGGTGGCCGCCAGCGCGCCGATCCAGAAGTTGTGCTGCACGGCGCCCAGGATCACCATCCACTCGCCCACGAAACCGGCCGTGCCCGGCAGGCCGCAGTTGGCCATGGCGAACAGCAGCGCAAACGCGGCGAACTTGGGCATGGTGTTGACCACACCGCCGTAGCTGGCAATCTCACGCGAGTGCACGCGGTCATACAGCACGCCGATCGACAGGAACATGGCGCCCGACACAAAGCCGTGGGCAATCATCTGCACCAGACCACCGGACACGCCCAGCGGGTTGAAGATGAAGAAGCCCAACGTCACGAAACCCATGTGGGCCACCGACGAGTAAGCCACCAGTTTCTTCATGTCCTGCTGGACCATGGCGACCAGACCCACATAGACCACGGCGACCAGCGACAGCACGATCATCAGGGTGCCCCACTCGCGTGCGGCATCCGGTGCGATCGGCATGGAAAAACGCAGGAAGCCGTAAGCGCCCAGCTTGAGCATGATGGCGGCCAGAACAGCCGAACCACCGGTGGGCGCTTCGACGTGCACGTCGGGCAACCAGGTGTGCACCGGCCACATCGGCACCTTCACCGCAAAGGCGGCAAAGAAGGCGAAGAACAGCAGGGTCTGCACGTTGCCCGCCAGCGGCAGCTTGTGCCAGCTCAGGATGTCAAAGCTGCCGTTGGACGCGGTGTACAGGTAGACCAGCGCGATCAGGGTCAGCAGCGAACCCATCAGCGTATAGAGGAAAAACTTGAAGGCCGCGTAGATCTTGTTCGGGCCGCCCCAGATACCAATGATCAGATACATCGGAATCAGCGTGGCTTCGAAGAAGACATAGAACAAGATGCCGTCCAAGGCAGCAAACACGCCGATCATCAGACCCGAGAGGATCAGGAAGGCGGCCATGTACTGGTTGACTTTGCGCTCGATGACTTCCCAGCCGGCGATCACCACGATCACGTTGATGAAGGCGGTCAGCAGCACGAACCAGAAGGAAATACCGTCCACACCGAGGTGGTAGTTCACATTGAAGCGCTCGATCCACGAGGACTTCTCGACGAACTGCATGGCCGCAGTGCTGTTGTCAAAGCCCTGCAGCAAAGGCAGGGTGACGAGGAAACTGACCAGGGCACCGATCAGGGCCAGCCAGCGCACCGCGCGGGCCTGCTCGTCACGGCCGAGGGCCAGCAAGATGACGCCAAAGGCAATCGGCGTCCAGATGGCAAGGCTCAACAATCCCATTTTTGTTCTTTCCTCTTGTTACTTGGCCATCCAGACGAAATACGTCATCAGCACCAGGATGCCCAGGATCATGACCAGCGCATAGTGGTACAGGTAGCCCGACTGGAACCAGCGCACCACGCCGGACACCCAGCCCACCACTTTCCAGGAACCGTTGACCACCAGGCCGTCGATCAGCGCGCGGTCACCGCCCTTCCACAGGCCGGTGCCCAGCAGACGGGCGCCGCGGGCCAGGATGTTTTCGTTGATCCAGTCCATGAAGTATTTGTTCTCCAGGACCACGATCAGCGGACGCAGGGCCTTGGCGAAGAAGGCGGGCACAGCGGGGTTGATCAGGTACATGTACCAGGCCACCACCACACCGGCCAGAGCCAGCCAGAACGGCGCCGTGCTCACGGCATGTTGAGCCATGGCCACCGGGCCATGGAAAGCAGCTGCAAGCTCGTGCATCACATGGTGCTTGTCGCTGACGAAGATGGCGTCCTTGAAGAATTCGCCGTACAGCATGGGCTCGATGGTCATGTAGCCAATCACGACCGACGGGATGGCCAGCAACAGGAGTGGCACCGTCACCACCCAGGGCGATTCATGCGGCTCATGGTGATCATCGTGTCCATGGCCATGGTCGTCATGGTGCGCATCGGGGTTCTGGTCGTAACGCTCCTTGCCGTGGAAGACCAGGAAGTACATGCGGAACGAGTAGAAGGCCGTCACGAACACGCCAGCCAGCACGGCAAAGTTGGCAAAGCCGGCGGCGGGCAGCGCGCTCTCGTGCACAGCCTCGATGATGCTGTCCTTGGAATAAAAGCCCGAGAAGAACGGCGTGCCGATGAGGGCCAGCGAGCCCAGCAAAGAGGTGATCCAGGTGATGGGCATGTATTTGCGCACGCCCCCCATCCAGCGGATGTCTTGGTTGTGGTGCATGCCCATGATGACGGAGCCGGCACCGAGGAACAGCAGCGCCTTGAAGAAGGCGTGCGTCATCAGGTGGAACACGGCCACCGAGTAGGCCGAAGCGCCCAGCGCCACGGTCATGTAGCCCAGCTGAGACAGCGTGGAGTAGGCCACCACGCGCTTGATGTCGTTCTGGATGATGCCCAGGAAGCCCATGAACAGGGCCGTGATCGAGCCGATCACCATGATGAAGTTCAGCGCGGTGTCCGACAATTCGAACAGCGGCGACATGCGCGAGACCATGAAGATGCCGGCCGTCACCATGGTGGCGGCGTGGATCAGCGCGGAAATCGGGGTCGGGCCTTCCATCGAGTCGGGCAGCCACACGTGCAGCGGGAACTGGGCCGACTTGCCCATGGCGCCAATGAACAGGCAGATGCAGACCACGGTGATCAGCTGCCAGTCCATGCCGGGGAAGGCGATGCCACCCAATTCGTCAGCCTTGGCGAAGATTTCTGTGTAGTTGAGCGTGCCGGCGTAAGCCGCGATCAGGCCGATGCCCAGAATGAAGCCGAAGTCACCCACACGGTTGACCAGGAAGGCCTTCATGTTGGCGAAGATGGCGGTCGGCTTGTTGAACCAGAAACCGATCAGCAGGTAGGACACCAGACCCACGGCTTCCCAGCCGAAAAACAGCTGCAGCAGGTTGTTGCTCATGACGAGCATCAGCATGGAGAAGGTGAACAGTGAGATGTAGGCGAAGAAGCGGTTGTAGCCTTCGTCTTCTTCCATGTAGCCGATGGTGTAGAGGTGCACCATCAGGGACACGAAGGTCACCACGCACATCATCATGGCGGTCAGGCCATCGACCATGAAACCGACTTCCATCTTCAGGCCACCCACCACCATCCAGGTGTAAAGGGTTTCGTTGAAACGGGCGCCGTCGATCACGCTCTTGAGCGTCATGGCGGAGATGATGAAAGCGACCAGCACACCCAGAATGGTCAGGGTGTGCGAGAGCTTGCGGCCGATCCAGTTGCCACCGAATTGGGTGCCAAAGACACCAGCCAGCGCCGAACCCACCAGGGGCGCCAGCGGCACGGCCAGCAAAGTGCTTGCGTTGAGGGTCTGACTCATTTTTGTATTAACCCTTGAGCGTGTTGAGGTCTTGGACGTCGATGCTGTTCTTGTTGCGGAACAGCAGCACCAGGATGGCCAGACCGATGGCCGATTCGGCCGCCGCCACCGTCAGGATGAAGAACACGAAGACTTGCCCGTGCATGTCACCCAGGTAGCGAGAGAAGGCCACGAAGTTGATGTTGACCGCCAGCAGCATCAGTTCGATCGCCATCAACAGCACGATCAGGTTCTTGCGGTTGAGGAAGATGCCGACCACGGCCAGCGCAAACAGCATGGCGCCAATCGAAAGGTAGTGTCCGAGGGTGATGCTCATCATTTCTTCTCCTCTGCAGCCGCTTCCACCGCGGGGGCAGGCGCCGGCTGCGTGGTGGCAACCTTGACCACTTGCAGGCGGTCACGCGCCTTCACGCGCACCTGGATCGACGGATCGATCGCCTTGCTGTCCTTGCGATGGCGCAGGGTCAGGGCAATCGCGGCAACCATGGCCACCAGCAGGATGGCCGCAGCAATCTGGATCGGCATCAGGTAATCGGTCTACAGCAGAATACCCAGGGCCTTGGCATTGTTGGCCTGTGCGGCCGCATCCACCACTGCCGGCACGGCCAGGCGGAAACCGCTCATCAGCACGGCGGCCATTTCGAAAGCCACCACAGCGCCCAGCGTGGCGGCCAGCGGGAAGTGCTTCCAGAAACCTGCGCGCAGCGTGTCCATGTTGATGTCCAGCATCATCACAACAAACAGGAACAGCACC
>CAXRGK010000115.1:0-5481 GCA_964230145.1 Burkholderiaceae bacterium
CACATCACGAACACGCTGCCGGGCTTCATGTGGGACGCACAGCCCCTGTCCTGCCCGTCTGTGCCAAACAGCACCGCCTCGGTCTGCGCGGCATTGACCACGACCGAAATCACCACATCCCACGCAGCCCCCAGCTCGGCCAGGCTGGCGCAGGCCACACCGCCGTCCTTGGCAAATGCCTCGGCGGCTTCGCGCCGCACATCAAACACATGCACCGTGTGCCCGGCACGGCGCAAGGATTGCGCCATGCCCGAGCCCATGGCGCCCAGACCGATCAGTCCCACAGTGGTCATTTTTTTCTCCTTGTGTGCAACGCAGCCTGCGCCACACTTTGTCCATCAATCGAGCGAAATCTTGGCGAACGCAGACACCTTTTGCCATTGCGCGGTGTCGGCCTGCATGAAGCTGGCCATGGCTTGTGCGCCCAACCAGGCGGGCTCGGCGCCGGCCTTGAGCATGGCCGCCTTCACTTCTTCGTTGCGTGCCACGCGCTCAAGCGACTGCTCCAGCTTTTGCTGCACCGCGGCCGGCAAGCCGGCCGGTGCGGCCAGACCGAACCAGGCGAACACCTGGTAGCCCTTGACGCCGGCTTCTTCCATGGTGGGCACCTGCGGCAGTGCGCTGCTGCGCTGCGGTGTGGTGACGGCCAGGGCCTTGAGTTTGCCGCCCTGGATCAGGCCCAGGGCCGAAGGCAGGTTGTCGAACATGAAGCTGACCTCGTCGGCCATCACTGCGGTCAACCCGGCCGCCGCGCCACGGTAGGGGATGTGTGTGACGTACGTGCCCGCCAGGCTTTTGTAGAGCTCGGCACTCAGGTGCAGCGAAGTGCCGTTGCCATTCGAGGCGTAATTGAGTTGCCCGGGCCGTGCCTTCATGCGCCCCGTCAGATCGGCCACATTCTGGATCCCCGATGCCGGGTTGACCACCAGCACATTGGGTACGCGCCCCAGCAGACCGATGGGGGCAATGCTGCGTGGCTCGTACGGCAGTTTTTTGTAGAGTGCCGGGTTGATGGTCAGCGGCGGCGAGGCCATCAGCAGTGTGTAGCCGTCAGCGGCGGCGCGCGAAGCCTCACCGGCCCCCAGATTGCCCCCGGCGCCGGGCTTGTTGTCGATGACGATGGGCTGGCCCAGTTCCTGCGACAGCTTGGGCGCCACCAGGCGCGCCATGTTGTCGATCAGGCCGCCGGGCGGGAAGGGCACAACCAGCTTGATGGGACGCGCAGGCCAGCTCTGTGCCAGTGCGGATGGCGCCAGCGGGGCAAGGCCCAACAAGGCGGCGCAGATCAGGGTGACTTGGCGGCGATGCACAGGAGGTCTCCTTGGGTAAATTCGTCAGGTCATCATACAAATTTTGCGGCCATCTGAAAAGATGCCGCCACATTCGATGACGGTTGTCATCAGGTTTTCATATATTTCCACGAAAATGGAAATATGGAAGAAAACGATGTCCTCAAAGCCCTCGCAGCCCTGGCGCAAGCCAGCCGGCTGCAGATCTTCCGCTCGCTGGTGGTGGCTGGCCAGGACGGGCTCACGCCCGGTGCCCTGGCCGATGCGCTGACCATGCCTGCGGCCACGCTGTCCTTTCACCTCAAGGAACTGCTCCATGCCGGGCTGGTTTCGCAGGAGCGAAAGGGTCGGCATCTGATTTACCGGGCCGCGTACGCGCGCATGAACGAGGTGCTGTCTTACCTGACCGACAACTGCTGCCAGGGGCAGCCCTGTCTGGACGAGGCGGCCATCGCTTGTGCTTGCTGATCGACAGGAGACAGCATGCAGTTTTTTCAGAATCCACCGCGGTTCCTGTTTTTCACGGGCAAGGGCGGCGTGGGCAAGACATCCATCGCTTGCGCATGCGCTGTGGCATTGGCCGATGCCGGCCTGAAAGTGTTGCTCGTCAGCACCGATCCCGCTTCCAATGTGGGGCAGGTCTTTGGCCTGGCGATTGGCAACCGGATCACACCGATACCCAGTGTGGCCAATCTGTCTGCACTGGAAATCGATCCACAAGGCGCGGCCCAAACCTACCGTGACCGCATCGTGGGGCCGGTGCGCGGTGTCTTGCCCGACGAAGTGGTCAAGGGCATCGAGGAGCAGCTGTCTGGCGCGTGCACCACCGAGATTGCCGCTTTCGACGAGTTCACGGGCCTGCTGACCGATTCAACCCTGACGGCAGGCTTCGACCACATTATTTTTGACACGGCCCCTACCGGCCACACCATCCGCCTTTTGCAATTGCCGGGGGCGTGGAGTGGCTTTCTGGAAGCGGGCAAGGGCGATGCATCTTGCCTGGGCCCCCTGGCCGGACTGGAAAAGCAGCGCACCCAGTACAAGGCGGCTGTGCAGGCCTTGGCCGACCCCCGACGCACACGACTGGTGCTGGTGGCGCGTGCACAAACGGCGACCTTGCGTGAAGCCGCGCGCACACACCAGGAACTGGCGGACATCGGCCTGTCGCAGCAGTATCTGGTGATCAACGGCGTGCTGCCGGCCGATGAGCAAGACCAGGACGCGCTGGTGGCCGCCCTTCACGCCCGTGAAAAGCAGGCGTTGCAGGGGATGTCCGATGCGCTCAAGGCATTGCCACAAGACCAGATTGCCCTCAAGCCCTTCAATCTGGTCGGCCTCGAATCCTTGCGGCACATGCTGAGTGACGCGCCGCGCCCCGACCCTGCAGACCCGGCGGCGACCGCACTGGAGCTGTCCCACGCCCCCAACCTGTCGCAACTGGTGGACGACATCGCGGCCGATGGCCATGGCCTGGTGATGCTGATGGGCAAAGGCGGGGTGGGCAAAACCACCTTGGCCGCGGCTGTGGCGGTGGAACTGGCGCGTCGGGGCCTGCCCGTGCACCTGACCACGTCCGACCCGGCCGCCCATCTGGCGCAGACACTGGACGGCACGCTGGACCAGCTGACCGTCAGCCGCATCGATCCCCACGAAGTGACCGAGCGTTACCGCGCACATGTGCTGGCCACCAAGGGCGCGAAACTCGATGCCGAGGGTCGGGCCATGCTCGAAGAAGACCTGCGCTCGCCGTGTACCGAGGAGATTGCGGTGTTCCAGGCCTTCTCCCGCATCATCCGCGAGGCCGGCAAGAAATTTGTGGTCATGGACACCGCGCCCACCGGTCACACCTTGCTGCTGCTCGATGCCACCGGGGCCTACCACCGCGACATCGTGCGCCAGATGGGCGAGACGGGCGTCCACTTCACCACGCCGATGATGCAGCTGCAGGACCCCAGGCAAACCAAGGTCCTGATTGTCACGCTGGCCGAAACCACGCCTGTGCTGGAAGCGGCCAATCTGCAGGCCGATCTGCGCCGTGCCGGCATCGAGCCTTGGGCCTGGATCATCAACAACAGCTTGGCCGCTTGCGCGCCCGCGTCCCCCTTGCTGCGTCAGCGTGCCCGCAATGAGCTTCGGGAAATCGAAGCGGTGGCCACCCGGCATGCGCCGCGTTATGCCCTGATTCCCCTGATGAAAACCGAACCTGTTGGCGTTCAGCGTTTGCTGGAACTGGCCGGTCATCTTTCCGTGAAAGCCTGAAATGTCCGAAACAAACTACAACGTTCTGTTCCTGTGCACCCACAATTCCGCGCGCAGCATCCTGGCCGAGGCCATGCTCAACCATCTGGGCAAGGGCCGCTTCAAGGCCTATTCGGCGGGCAGCAGCCCACGTGAAAACCAGAAGCCCCATCCTTTGGCCATCGAAACGCTGACCAAGGCCGGTGTGTCCACCGACGGGCTTTACAGCAAGAGCTGGGACGTGTTTGCGCAAGCCGATGCGCCGAAGATGGACCTCGTGATCACCGTGTGTGACAACGCGGCCGGTGAGGTGTGTCCTTTCTGGCCAGGCCAGCCAGCCACGGCCCACTGGGGTTACGCCGACCCGTCTGCCGGCGAGGGCGATGACGATCACAAGCGCGAGGCCTTCCGTCAGACGCTGCACCTGATCCGCCGGCGCCTGGAGATCTTTGTGAATCTGCCCGCAGACCGTTTGAGCCGAATGCAGATCGAGAAGACGGCCCGCGAACTGGCCAGGGGCGAAGCATGAACCTGTTTGAACGTTACCTCACGCTCTGGGTCTTTCTGTGCATCGTGCTGGGCATTGCGTTGGGGCAGCTTTTTCCAGGCGTGTTCCAGGCCATCGGCGCCATGGAAGTGGCGCAGGTCAACCTGCCGGTGGGCCTGCTGATCTGGGTGATGGTCATTCCCATGCTGGTCAAGGTGGACTTCGGCGCGTTGCATGAGGTGCGCCAGCATGTGCGCGGCATCGGCGTGACGCTGTTCGTGAACTGGCTGGTCAAGCCGTTTTCGATGGCCTTTCTGGGCTGGCTGTTCATCCGCCAGTGGTTTGCGCCGCTGCTGCCGGCGGACCAGCTCGACAGTTACATCGCGGGCCTGATCCTGCTGGCCGCGGCACCTTGCACGGCCATGGTGTTCGTGTGGAGCCGCCTGACGAATGGCGACCCGCTGTTCACCTTGTCGCAGGTCGCACTCAACGACACCATCATGGTGTTTGCCTTTGCCCCGCTGGTGGGTTTTCTGCTGGGCATCTCCGCGATCACGGTGCCGTGGGCCACGCTGGTGACTTCGGTGGTGCTGTACATCGTGGTGCCGGTGCTGCTGGCACAGCTGTGGCGCAAGGCCTTGCTGGCGAAAGGGCAGGAAGCGTTTGAGGCCGCCATGGCGCGCATCGGCCCCTGGTCCATCACCGCTTTGCTGGCCACGCTGGTGCTGCTGTTCGCTTTCCAGGGCGAAGCCCTCCTGAACCAGCCGCTCGTGATCGCCTTGCTGGCGGTGCCGATCCTGATCCAGGTGTTCTTCAACTCGGCGCTGGCTTACTGGCTCAACCGCGCGCTGGGTGAGAAGCATTCGGTGGCTTGCCCCTCGGCCCTGATCGGGGCATCGAACTTTTTCGAGCTGGCCGTGGCCGCCGCCATCAGCCTGTTCGGGTTCCAGTCGGGCGCCGCACTGGCCACGGTGGTGGGCGTGCTGATCGAGGTGCCGGTGATGCTGCTGGTCGTGCGGGTGGTGAACCGCACGCGCGGCTGGTACACCCGCCAGGCTTGAAGGTTCAACTGGGCGAGGGCTCCAGCATGCGGATGCGCGCCTTTTCGATGTGGCTGCGCATGGCGCGGCGGGCGCCTTCGGCGTCCTGGCGTTCGATGCAGCGGTAAATCTCGCGGTGCTCGTCGAGCACGTCGTGGGTGCGCTGCCAGGGCTGGAGACGCACCAGGTGCCGGGTCATGTTGACGGCGTGGCTGACGTCGTACTGCAGGGTCTGGATGACCTGCAGCATGCGCGGGTTGGCACTGGCCTGGGCAATGGCTTCGTGGAAGCCAAAGTCAAAGTGGTGTGCCACATCGCCTTTGGCTGCGGCCTGCTCGAAGCCGTCAAGCGCCGCCGCCATGCGCTGCAGGTCTGCCTGGCTGCGGCGCAGTGCGGCCAGGTGGGCGCATTCGGGCTCCAGCACCAG
>CAXRGK010000116.1:0-16171 GCA_964230145.1 Burkholderiaceae bacterium
GCTTGTCCGAACCGAAACGGAACATGGCCTCGCTGTACGGCATGATGGGGAAGTCACCCAGATCGATGCCCATGGTCTTCTGGAAGACGTGTTTGATCATGCCCTGGAACATGGCGCGGATGTCTTCCTCGGTCAGGAACGTAGTTTCGATATCGATCTGGGTGAACTCGGGCTGGCGGTCGGCGCGCAGGTCCTCGTCGCGGAAACACTTGGTGATCTGGTAGTAGCGGTCGTAACCAGCCACCATCAGCAGCTGCTTGAACAGCTGGGGGCTTTGCGGCAGCGCGAAGAACTGGCCGTCGTGCACGCGGCTGGGTACCAGGTAGTCGCGCGCGCCCTCGGGCGTGCTCTTGGTCAGCATCGGGGTTTCGATGTCGATGAAACCGTTCTCGTCAAGGTACTTACGCACTTCCATGGCCACGCGGTAGCGCAGCATCAGGTTGTTCTGCATGTAGGGGCGGCGCAGGTCCAGCACGCGGTGCGTGAGACGTGTCGTCTCGGACAGGTTTTCGTCATCGAGCAGGAAGGGGGGCGTGACAGAAGGGTTGAGCACCGTCAGTTCGTGGCACAGGATTTCGATCTTGCCGCTCTTGAGGCTGTCATTGGTCGTGCCTTCGGGGCGGGCACGCACCAGGCCCTTGATCTGTACACAGAACTCGTTGCGCAGGCCTTCGGCCACCTTGAACATCTCGGGGCGGTCGGGATCGCACACCACCTGCACATAGCCTTCGCGGTCGCGCAGGTCCACGAAGATCACGCCACCGTGGTCACGGCGACGGTTGACCCAGCCGCACAGCGTGACGGTCTGGCCCAGCAGGGCTTCGGTCACCAGACCGCAATAGGTAGAACGCATCGAAGACATTTCTTGACTCTCAGTTGGGGCACCCACAGGGCGCCATCAGGTTGATGGGCTGATTTCAGTGGGCTTTGAGGGCCGGATTGTCCAGCCCATCGGGCACCACGACGCCCATGGAAATGATGTATTTGAGGGCGTTGTCCACCGACATGTCGAGTTCGATCACATGTTGGCGCGGCAGCATCATGAAAAAGCCCGAGGTCGGGTTGGGCGTGGTCGGGATGAACACGCTGACGTAATCACCGTTGAGTTTGGCCGCCACTTCACCGCCGGGGCGCCCCGTGAGGAAGGCCATGGCCCAGGCTTCGGTGTGCGGATAACGAATCAGCAGCGCTTTGGAAAACGCATGGCCGCTGCCCGAAAACAGCGTGTCGGACACCTGCTTGACGCTGGTGTAGATGCTGCGCACCACCGGGATGCGATTCATCAGCTTGTCCCACTGGCGCAGCCACCATTGGCCAAAGATGTTGGCCACAAACAGACCGGTGATCAGAATGATGATGGTGACCGAAAGCACGCCAAAACCGGGGATCGCCTTGAGCGCATCGGCCAGGGTGTGCAGGCCTGGGATCACGGCATCGGCCGCCCCCAGCACAGACAGGAAAATGCCGTCGAGCAGGCCATACAGCCAGGTCAATACCCAGATCGTGACGGCCATGGGCAGCCACACCAGCAGGCCGGTGATGAAATACTGTCGCAGGCGTCGAGCGATCATGTGGTTTCCGTCTGAACTCAATGGCAGGCGCAGTTGCCGCCGCATGCGGTGGCCGCAGGCGCAGCCTCGCTGCTGGCTGAAGCCGATTCAGGAGCTGTCGTGGCCGGAGCGGAAGTGCCACCAGCGCCAGCCGTACTGCCGCGGAAATCGGTGGCATACCAGCCCGAGCCCTTGAGCTGAAAACCGGCTGCCGTCAGTTGCTTGCTGAAGGTGGGCTTGCCGCAAGCCGGGCACTCACTCAAAGGGGCGTCGGAAATCTTTTGCAGAACGTCCTTGGCATGGCCACAGGACTCACACTTGTAGGCGTAAATGGGCATGGTGAGGGCTTCGTTCGGGAAGAAGATTACAAAACCCTCAATTATAGGCGGGGGGCCAGGCTTCAAGCCTGGCACGGCTCACCCGGCAACACCCACCAGCTTATGGTGCGAACCATGCTGGTTACGGATGGCCTGAGGGCCGAGCGAGCCAATCAGCATGCCCATCAGGCTGGCCAGTACCCCGGCCAGCTGGGCCGGGAACACCTCACCAGCCGGTGTCAGGAGCAGCAGCATCCAGGTCAGCAGGCCCAGCACGATGGCGAAAAGAGCGCCCTGGGTGGTGGCTTTTTTCCAGTACAGACCAAAAGACAGTGGCACAAATGCCCCGACCAGGGTCACCTGATAGGCGCCAGAGACCATTTCATAAATGGACGAGCCCTGCATGAAGATGGCATAAGCCAGCACCAGCAGGCTGAAGAGCAGCACCGTCACCCGCATGGCCTTGAGCTCCTGCCGGTCCGATTGGTGCGGACGGAATTGGCGCCAGATGTTTTCGGTGAAAGTCACGCTGGGCGCCAGCAAGGTGGCCGAAGCACAGGACTTGATGGCCGACAGCAGCGCCCCGAAGAACAGGATCTGCATCACGAAGGGCATTTTCTCCATGACCAAGGTGGGCAGGACTTTCTGTGGGTCTTCTTCAATCAGGGCCTTGGCCTGCTCAGGCATGATGATCAAGGCACTGACCACCAGGAACATGGGAACGAAGGCAAACAGGATGTAAAACAGCCCGCCAATCACCGGGCCTCGGGTGGCTGCAAATTCGCTGTTGGCCGACATCACGCGTTGAAACACGTCCTGCTGCGGAATAGAGCCCAGCATGATGGTGATGGCCGCGGCAAAGAAAAACACGATGTCATGAAAGTTCGGCTCGGGCCAGAACTTGAACATGTCCTGACTGATGGCCAGCGCGATCACCTTGTCGGCGCCCCCCGCCTGCTGACCAGCGAACACCGCCAGGATGGCCAAACCCAGCACCAGAATGATCATCTGGATGAAGTCGGTCACCGCCACCGACCACATGCCACCGAACAGGGTGTAGGCCAGGATCGAGACCACACCGATCACCATGCCCATGGGCAGGCTCACCGCTCCACCCGACAGCACATTGAAGACCAGCCCCAATGCCGTGACCTGCGCCGACACCCAACCCAGGTAGCTGACCATGATGATGATGGAGCAGATCACTTCCACGGTGCGGCCATAGCGCTCGCGGAAATAGTCGCTGATGGTCAGCAGCGTCATGCGGTACAGGCGCGCCGCGAAAAACAGCCCCACCAGAATCAGGCAACTGCCCGCGCCAAAGGGGTCTTCCACCACGCCATACAGCCCGCTGTTGACGAACTTGGCCGGAATGCCCAGCACCGTCTCCGACCCGAACCAGGTGGCAAAGGTCGTGGTGATGATCATGTAGAGCGGCAGGTGGCGCCCGGCAATCGCAAAATCGGCCGAACTCTGCACGCGCTTGGCCGCCATCAAGCCGATTGCGATGGTTACCAGCAGGTAGGCGATGACGAGGGTGAGCAGCATGACAGGGGTCTCCGTCTCTGTCGATCAAAAATACACGTTCAAATGCGCCCAGGCCACCAACACCAGCATGCTGGTGAAAAAGCCCAGGCCCAAATACAGCAGGATTTGCAGCAGGGCATTGGTGCGCCGCTGCTCGGCAATGAGCTGTGCCAGCTGGCGTGAATCGCCGCCACGCGGCTGCTGCAGATAGTCATGCAACAGGCGGGGCAATTGAGGCAGCAGCTTGGCGTACTGCGGTGCCTGCGCCTTGAGTTCGCGCCACAAGCGCTGGGGTCCGACCTGATCGAGCATCCACTGCTCCAGGAAAGGCTTGGCCGTGCTCCACAAATCCAGATCTGGATCGAGCTGGCGGCCCAGGCCTTCGATGTTGAGCAGGGTCTTTTGCAGCAGCACCAGTTGCGGCTGGATCTCGACATGGAAGCGGCGCGAGGTCTGGAACAGCCGCATCAGCACCATGCCCAGCGAAATCTCCTTGAGCGGCCGATCGAAATACGGTTCGCACACCGCGCGGATGGCAGCTTCGAGTTCGTCCACCCGGGTCTGTGGCGGCACCCAGCCGGACTCGATGTGCAACTCGGCCACGCGCTTGTAGTCTCGCCTGAAAAAAGCAGTGAAATTCTGCGCCAGGTATTCCTTGTCGAACTCGGTGAGCGTGCCAACAATGCCAAAGTCCAGCGAGATGTAGCGTCCGAAGGTGGCCGGATCGAGACTGACCTGGATGTTGCCCGGGTGCATGTCGGCATGGAAAAAACCGTCGCGAAACACCTGGGTGAAAAAGAGGGTCACGCCATCGCGCGCCAGCTTGGAAATATCCACGCCCGCAGCGCGCAGCACATCCACCTGGCTAATGGGCACACCTTTCATGCGCTCCATCACGATGACTTCGGGGTGGCAGAAGTCCCACAACATTTCCGGGATCAGCACCAGGCCCAACCCTTCCATGTTGCGGCGCAGCTGGGCCGCATTGGCCGCCTCGCGCACCAGGTCCAGCTCGTCGTGCAGGTATTTGTCGAACTCGGCCACCACCTCGCGGGGCTTGAGGCGCTTGCCATCGTCGCTGAGCTTTTCCACCCAGCCGGCCATCATGCGCATCAGGGCCAAGTCTTTCTCGATCACGGGCAGCATGCCCGGACGCAGCACCTTCACAGCCACGTCACGACGCTGGCCGGACTTATCCCGCAGCGTCGCAAAATGCACCTGTGCAATCGAGGCGCTGGCCACTGGCTCGCGCTCGAAAGTCTCGAACAGCTGGTCCACCGGTTGATGGAAAGCGCGCTCGATGGTGGCCACAGCCACTTCAGAGCTGAAAGGCGGTACACGGTCCTGCAGCTTGGCCAACTCTTCGGCGATGTCGGGCGGCATCAGGTCGCGCCGGGTGGACAGCACCTGCCCGAACTTGACGAAGATGGGGCCCAGCCGTTCCAGGGCCTCGCGCAGGCGCTCGCCACGCGGCGCATGCAGGTTGCGCCCCAAAGTCAGGATGCGGGTGAACAGCCGCAACCACGGATGGCGAAAGCTGGAGAGCACCAGCTCGTCCAGTCCGTAGCGCAGGACGACAAAAAGAATGAAAACGCCGCGGCTCAGGCGGCTCATGTCGTACTGCCCGCAGTGGCAGGCGCCTTGCTGGCGACAAAGCTGCGGACCGCCGCCAGAGCCTGGCGTCCCAGCTGTGCCAGCGTGTGGGCCGGGGCATCACCCACCAGGCGAGCCAGGTCTTCTTCGGCATCCCAGCGTACGTTGTCGATCAGCCAGTTGACTTCAGCGGCCAGCTGCACATCACCCTCAATCCGTACTTTGGGCTTGTCACCTCGGGCCAGCGCTGCGAGCACATCCAGCGGGCTCTCGTCGGTCACGGTCAAGCGCAAGTCAAACCCTTCGAAACGCCCCCGCTCGAACAAGCCTGCGGGCGTGGCCAGCAGCTGCAACTGCATTTTTTGCCAGACCAGTTCGATGCGCTGGCCTTTCTGTCGGGCCAGGCGCTGCATGGCCTCAGGCTCGCTCATGAGCACATGGTTGAGGAACAGGACCAGACGGTTGAGGGTCTCGTCGACCACCCAGACGGGCGGCTGCAAACCTGCCACGGCCTGCGCGGCCCAAGAAAAAGGGGACTGTGTTGCCATAGTCCCCGATTATCCTCAAACTGCCCTGGATTGCCCGATCAAGCCGGGCAATGACACTTTGGGAGCGTCATCTCGGGTGCGCCCCGAGGATCCGGGTCTCACTTCATTGCAAAGCCTGCACGCCGGCCACCAACCAGCCACTGTTGCCGCTCTTGGGCTTGGTCATGTTCCAGACTTCTCGGAAGGGGCTCGGGCCAGCCGAAGGCTCCTCGCGGATCATGCCGTTGAACTCGACACTGGCCATGTAGGCGTCTTGCATGTCTTCGATGCCCAGCAGCTGAGCCTCGAGCATGACCACTTCGGTTTTATTGGACTGTCCGGGGAACTGGGTTTCGCGCTCAGCCAGCTGGCTTCGGATTTCGGCCACCATGGTGTCGGTCATCATCGAACGCAGCAAGGCAATGTCCGAACGGTCCCAGGCATCCTGCAGCGTAACGAAGTTGCGTTTGGCGGCATCGACAAAACCCGCAACGTCGAAATCGGCGGGGATGCCCCAGCCCTGCACGCCACCCTGAACGCCGCGCAGGCCAGCGCCGATCATGGAACCCGTTTCGGCCGAAGCCGAGCCGTCAAAGTGGGTAGATTGGCTTTCCCAAGGGCGGGCAGAGGCATCGTTGCCCACCTTCTCGGGGTTGTACTGCTTGAAGGAGACCGGCTGATCAGCACTGGCTCCGGCGCCCTGGTAAGCCATTTGCGGCGAATTGCCGCGGCGGTTGCGCATGATCATGCCGATCACGGCCACGGCCACCATGGCCAGCAGCAGCACCATCAGCACGTTACCGAAGGCTTCACCAAAACCCAGCGAATGGGCCAGCCAGGCCAAGCCCAGACCTGCAGCAAGGCCGCCAAGCATGGCGCCCCAGGGCTTCTTGGGCGCCGCCTGCGCGGGCGCCGTTGCAGGCTTGGGTGCTGTTGCAGGTGCTGCTTGTTGCGTAGGTGCAACAGGCGCCTGCGGGCGCACGGCTTCGCGCTGGGTCACATTGCCCGATTGCTGGCCGACGGATTTGCCACCACCCAGGCGTCGTGCCGCCTCGGCATTGAGGCTTCCCAGAGCCAGAACACCAGCGAGCATGAGGGTCAGGAACTTGTTCACGTTGTCTCCGAAAAAGTCAAAACCGGCATCGGTTCTTTCAACATTTGATACCGACATGCAAGGCTACCACCCCTGCGCTGAGGTTGTGAAAATCCACATGCCCAAATCCGGCTTTTTTCATGAGGGCTTTCAGCTCCTCCTGCCCGGGATGCATGCGGATCGACTCGGCCAGGTAGCGGTAGCTGTCGGCATCACCGGCTACCAGTTTGCCCATGTGCGGCAGGATGTTGAAGCTGTACCAGTCGTAGACTTTTTCCAGCGGCTTGGCCACTTTGGAGAATTCGAGCACCAGCAGCTTGCCGCCCGGCTTGAGCACGCGGCACATCTCGGCCAGGGCCACATCCTTGTGTGTCATGTTGCGCAGGCCAAAGGCCACACTGACCAGGTTGAAGTGCTGGTCCGGAAACGGAAGTTTTTCGGCATCGCACACCAGCGTGGGTAACGCGATGCCGTGGTTGAGCAGGCGGTCGCGACCGGTGGAGAGCATGGCCTCGTTGATGTCGGTATGCACCACCCGTCCGGTCGCACCCACCTTTTTGGCAAAGGCCATCGACAAATCACCCGTGCCGCCTGCGATGTCCAGCACCTGATCGCCCTCTTTCAGGTTGGCCACCTGTACCGTGTAAGCCTTCCAGATACGGTGCAGGCCCATCGACATGAGGTCGTTCATCACATCGTATTTGGACGCCACCGAGTCAAACACGCCACGCACGTGGCGGGCCTTGTCTTTTTCTTCAACCGTCTTGAAACCGAAATGGGTGGTGCTCATGATCAAAATCCGGGAAACAGCCATATTGTGGGAGCGCGCCCCTGCGCGCGAGAATTTCGGCCGCGTGGGCAGCCTCCTGCAAAACCATCAGTGGCCGCAAGAATGGCCCAACTTTTCAGGCATGGGGTCGTCACGACCCACACCCGCTGCCAGCAGGCGCTGTTCGTAGTCCGCCCAGAGTTCGGTTTGCTGCGCACCCAGAAAGTACAAGTACTCCCAGGTGAACAGGCCCGAATCGTGTCCATCGGAAAAAGTCGGCTTGACCGCGTAGTTGCCCACCGGCTCGATCTCGACGACTGTGACCTCGCGCTTGCCCGTCTGCAGCACTTCCTGGCCTGGGCCGTGGCCCTGCACTTCGGCCGATGGGGAGTAGACCCGCATCAGCTCGAAAGGAATGCGGAAGATCTTGCCGTCCGAAAAGCCAACTTCCAGCACACGGCTTTGGCCATGTACGGTCAGCGACTCGGGCGTGGGGGTGTCCTTGTTCAATCCAGCCATGACTTGTCTTCCTGCAATCAGACCAGCACCCGCTCAATGCCACCGGCATTGGCGCGCTCCACGTACTCCGGCATCCAGTTCTCGCCGAGGATCTTGCGGGCCATCTCGATCACGATGTAATCGGCTTCGAGCAGGCCGTTGCTGAGGTCACTGCCATAACGCGACAGGCCCTGGAAACAGCTGGGGCAGCTGGTCAGGATCTTGAGATCACCCTGTGCACCGGTGTTGGCGCGCAGCTGTGCTTCGGCCTTGCGAATTTCTTCTTCCTTGCGAAAGCGCACCTGGGTCGAGATATCGGGACGAGTGACGCCCAGCGTGCCGGATTCGCCGCAGCAGCGCTCGCTCTTGACCACCTGCGGCCCCAGCAGGGCCTTGACGGTCTTCATGGGGTCCTGCAGCTTCATCGGCGTGTGGCAAGGGTCGTGGTACAGGTAAACACCCTCGCCTTCGAGCTTGATGCCTTTTTCCAGCAGGTACTCGTGGATGTCCACGATGCGGCAGCCGGGGAAAATGTCCTCGAACTTGTAACCCTGCAGTTGGTCATAGCAGGTGCCGCAGCTCACCACCACGGTCTTGATGTCCAGGTAGTTGAGCGTGTTGGCCACGCGGTGGAACAGCACCCGGTTGTCGGTGATGATCTTCTCGGCCTTGTCAAACTGGCCCGAGCCGCGCTGGGGGTAACCGCAGCACAGGTAGCCGGGTGGCAGCACGGTCTGCACGCCCGCATGCCAAAGCATGGCCTGCGTGGCCAGGCCAACCTGGCTGAACAGGCGCTCCGAACCGCAACCCGGGAAGTAAAACACCGCTTCCGTCTCGGGCGTGGTGGTCTGCGGGTTACGGATGATCGGCACGTAATCCTTGTCCTCGATGTCCAGCAGCGCACGCGCCGTCTTTTTGGGCAGGTTGCCGGGCATCTTCTTGTTGACGAAATGGATCACCTGCTCCTTGATCGGAGGAGCGCCCACCGTGGCCGGCGGCTGGCGGGTCTGCTTGCGGGCTGCGACCTTGAACAGGTCGTGCGCCACGCGCTGCGCCTTCATGCCAAACTGGACCATCAACGTGCGGGCCAGCTTGATGGTCTCGGGGTTGGTGGCATTGAGCATGAACATGGCCGCGGCGTTGCCTGGGCGGAAGCTCTTCTTGCCCATCTTGCGCAGCAGGTTGCGCATGTTCATCGTCACATCGCCAAAATCGATCTTGACCGGACACGGCGACAGGCACTTGTGACAGACCGTGCAATGGTCGGCCACGTCTTCAAACTCCTGCCAGTGCTTGACCGAGATGCCGCGGCGCGTCTGCTCTTCGTAGAGGAAGGCCTCGACCAGCAGGGAAGTTGCCAGGATCTTGTTGCGCGGGCTGTACAGCAGGTTGGCGCGCGGCACATGGGTCGAGCAGGCCGGCTTGCACTTGCCGCAGCGCAGGCAGTCCTTGACGCTGGCGGCGATGTCGCCAATGTCCGACTGCTGCATGATCAGCGACTCGTGGCCCATCAGCCCGAAGCTGGGTGTGTAAGCGTGCGTGAGGTCGGCGGCATGCACATCGTCGCCCAGCTGTTTGAGCGCCTCGCCACGCAGCAGCTTGCCTTTGTTGAAGCGGCCCTCGGGGTCCACCTTGGCCTTGTAGGCGGTGAAGTTGGCCAGCTCGGCGTCGCTCAGGAATTCGAGTTTGGTGATGCCGATGCCGTGCTCGCCCGAGATCACGCCGTCCAGACTGCGCGCCAGCACCATGATGCGGGCCACCGCCTCGTGCGCGGTCTGCAACATTTCGTAGTTGTCGCTATTGACCGGGATGTTGGTATGCACATTGCCATCACCGGCGTGCATGTGCAGCGCCACCCAGACACGGCCCTTGAGCACACGCTGGTGAATGGCTTTGCATTCTTCGAAGATCGGCAGGAAGGCCGAGCCACAGAAGATGTCCTGGAACGGGGCGCGGATCTGCGTCTTCCAGCTCGCGCGCAGGGTGTGGTCCTGCAATTGCGGGAACAGGGCATCGATCTGGTTGAGCCAGTTCTGCCAGAGGTCGCGCACATCGCGCAGCACGGCCAGCGCCTGGCTGACCCGGTCTTCCAGCAGTTCGGCCGGCGCGATGTCGCTGGTTTCGTCGGACTTGCCCAGAGGCAGGTCGCCTTTGGACAGGAAGGCTTCGAGCTCGACACACAAAGCCAGTTTGTTGCGCAGGCTCAACTCGATGTTGATGCGCTCAATGCCGTCGGTGTATTCGGCCATGCGCGGCAGTGGGATCACCACGTCTTCGTTGACCTTGAAGGCGTTGGTGTGGCGGCTGATGGCGGCCGTCTTCTTGCGGTCGGCCCAGAATTTCTTGCGGGCATCGGCGCTGATGGCGATGAAGCCTTCGCCGCTGCGCGAGTTGGCGATGCGCACGACTTCCGAGGTGGCCTTGGCCACATCGTCTGCATTGTCCCCAGCGATGTCGCCGATCAACACCATCTTGGGAAAGCCACCGCGCTTGCTCTTGGTGCCGTAACCTACGGCGCGCAGGTAGCGGTCATCCAGGTGTTCCAGGCCAGCGAGCACGGTACCCGTGCGCTTTTGCTCCGCGAACATGAAGTCCTTGATCTCGACGATGCTCGGCACGGCATCTCGGGCATGGCCAAAGAACTCCAGGCACACGGTTCGGGTGTGCTCGGGCATGCGATGCACCACCCAACGGGCGCTGGTGATCAGACCATCGCAACCTTCTTTTTGCGCACCGGGCAGACCCGACAGGAATTTGTCGGTCACGTCCTTGCCCAAGCCTTCCTTGCGGAAGGTCTTGCCCGGAATGACCAGGGTTTCGGTGCGCAGTGGGGTCTTGCCGTCGGCCTTGAAGTAACGCAGCTCAAACGTGGCCACTTCGGCGTCGTGGATCTTGCCCAGGTTGTGGTCCATGCGCACCACATCCAGCCATTCGGCGTCGGGCGTGACCATGCGCCAGCTGGCCAGGTTGTCCAGCGCCGTGCCCCACAAAACAGCTTTCTTGCCGCCCGCATTCATGGCGATGTTGCCGCCCACGCAGCTGGCTTCGGCAGAGGTCGGGTCCACCGCAAAAACAAAACCGGCGCGCTCGGCCGCATCGGCCACACGCTGGGTCACCACACCGGCTTCGGTCCAGATGGTCGGCACCGGGTGATCGATGCCCGGCAGGTCGATCAGCTCGACCTCGGTCATGGCTTCGAGTTTTTCGGTGTTGATGACCACACTCTTCCAGGTCAGCGGCACAGCACCACCCGTATAGCCCGTGCCACCCCCACGCGGCACGATGGTCAGACCCAGTTCGATGCAGCCCTTGACCAGGCGGGCCATCTCGGCCTCGGTGTCGGGCGTCAGCACCACGAAGGGGTATTCCACGCGCCAGTCGGTGGCGTCGGTCACGTGGCTCACACGCGAGAGGCCATCGAACTTGATGTTGTCTTTGGCCGTCAGGCGACCCAGCACGCGCTGGACCTTGCGGCGCAGTTCGCTGCGGCGGGCAAAGCGGTCATTGAAGTCCGTCACGGCCGCCTGCGCCAGTGACAGCAACTCGCCCACCAGAGCATCGCGCGCGGCATCGGCCTCGGGTGTGCGGCGCTTTTGCACCTCGCCCAGGCGGTGCTGCAGGGCATCCACCAGCAACTTGCGACGCGCCGGATTGTCCAGCAGATCGTCTTGCAGATACGGATTGCGCTCGACCACCCAGATGTCGCCCAGCACTTCGTAGAGCATGCGGGCCGAACGGCCTGTGCGGCGCTCCTGGCGTAGCTGGTTGAGCAGTTCCCAGGCTTTCTCGCCGAGCAGTCGGATCACGATTTCCCGGTCGGAGAAGCTGGTGTAGTTGTATGGAATCTCACGCAGACGGGGCGTGTCCGATTCGGCCTGCATCAGGTGCTGGAGGGTGGTGGGTGCATTCATAGGGATCGGCTGGTGCAGCCAGACTCGGGCGCGACTGGCCGGAAATCGCCCAAAAGGGCCCGCGGGGGCTGAGGGCGAATGTTACCGCAGTGCAGCAATCACGCGCCTGACGTAGGGCCTCCGCCCAGTTCACAAGGGTTCAGCGGCGCCAGCCGCGGTGCAAAGCCCATTCCAGCGTGGCGGACACCAACACCAGCACCACATAGGTGGCCATCCGTCCGTCGTGTCCCTGCAGCAGCAGTCCAGCCGCCAGCACCAGCGTGCCTGCTACGGCATGACAAAGCATGCGGCGCTGCCAGCCCATCGCTGCCGTTCCCATGACCCAGCGCCCGGCCAATGGCATGAACACGGCCATCGTCAGGGCAGGCAGAACAAAGTTGGCCAGATGGAACAGAAGCTGGGCAAAAGTCATCGCAAAGGCTGAGGGGCGGTGCAATCGAAGCCGATTGTGCCTCGAAGCCCCCCCGGGCATGCTCCTGGGAGCATCGAACAAAGGGGCAGCAGGCTTTTTATAATCGCTGCATGGCAGTCTGGACCCTGGGTTTGAACCACACGACCGCGCCGCTGGACCTGCGCGGCCGGTTTGCCTTCGCCCTGGACCAGCTCGCCCCCACCCTGCACCGGCTGCGCCAGGACCTGGCGGTCAAGACCGACGAAGCCCCCGAAGCGGCCATCCTCTCGACCTGCAATCGCACCGAGATCTACTGCGCTGCCAACCAGGCCTCGCCCCACGACACCCTGCATTGGCTGGCCCGCACAGGTGGGGTGAGCGCCCAGGAACTGCAGTCCCACACCTACCTGCTCGAAGGCGACGAAGCCGCGCGCCACGCCTTCCGGGTGGCCAGCGGACTGGACTCGATGGTGCTGGGCGAGGCTCAAATCCTCGGTCAGCTCAAGGACGCAGTGCGCGCCGCCGAGGACGCTGGCGCCCTGGGCACCACGCTCAACCAGCTCTTTCAGCGCAGTTTTGCCGTGGCCAAGGAAGTGCGCAGCTCCACCGAAATCGGCGCGCACTCCATCAGCATGGCTGCCGCCTCGGTACGCCTGGCCAGCCAGCTGTTCGAAGACCTGAAAAACATCCGTGTGCTGTTTGTCGGCGCAGGCGAGATGATTGAGCTGGTGGTGACCCACTTCGCGGCCCGACAGCCCAAGGCCATGGCCATTGCCAACCGCACGCTCGAGCGCGGCGAGAGCCTGGCCAGCCGCTTTGGCGCCGAGACCATGCGCCTGGCCGATCTGCCCGAGCGCCTGCACGAATTCGACGCCGTCATCAGCTGTACCGCCAGCACCCTGCCGCTGATCGGCCTGGGCGCGGTGGAACGCGCCCTGAAGAAACGCAAGCACAGCCCCATGTTCATGGTGGATCTGGCCGTGCCCCGCGACATCGAGCCCGAAGTCAAGTCGCTCGAAGACGTGTACCTCTATACCGTGGACGACCTGGCCAGCGTGGTGCAGGCCGGCCAGGCCCAGCGCCAGGCCGCCGTGGCCGAAGCCGAAGTCATCATTGACGCCGGGGTGCAGAGTTTCAACCACTGGCTGGGCCAGCGCGGCACCGTGCCGTTGATCCAGCAGCTGCAGGACCAGGCTGACACCTGGCGCGAGGCGGAGTTGGCGCGCGCGCGCAAACTGCTGGCCAAGGGCGAATCACCAGAAGCCGTGCTGGAAGTCCTCTCGCGCGGACTGACCCAGAAAATGCTGCACGGCGCCCTGGCCGAGCTGCGCAGTGCCGATCCCGAGCACCGCGAGCAGACCATGCAGGCGGTACAGCGCCTGTTCCTGCGCAAGGAACGTTAGGGAAGCGGCACGCGCTTGCCGTCTTGCAGCAGCGCGCCCCTGCGCGCGAACAACCCTCGGCCGCGGGGGCGGCCTCCTGCAAGAATCGCCTCAACATCTGTCTCCCGGCCGCATGAAACCTTTCCTCCTCCAACAACTCAACCGCTATGCCGAACGTCTGGCCGAGCTGGACTTCCTGCTCTCGCGTGAAGACATCATGGCCGACATGGCCCAGTTCATGAAGCTCTCGCGCGAGCACGCCGATGTGGCCGCCGTGGCCCAGCGCTACGCCCGCTACCAGCAGCGCCTGAACGACCTGCAGGCCGCCCGCGAGATGCAATCCGAGCTGCCCGAGACCGACGACATGCACGCGCTGGCGGGCGAAGAGATCACGCAAGCACAGCAGGACATCACGGCACTGGAAGCCGAACTGCAGCGCATGCTGCTGCCCAAAGACCCGCAGGACGCACGCAATGCCTACCTCGAAATCCGTGCCGGCACAGGCGGCGACGAATCCGCCTTGTTCGCGGGTGACCTGCTGCGCATGTACACCCGCTACTGTCAGAACCAGGGCTGGAAGGTGGAGCTGATGTCTGAATCAGTGGGCGAGGTGGGCGGTTACAAGGAAGTGGTGGCGCGAATAGAAGGAGAAGGTGTCTTCGGGCGGTTGCGTTTTGAGTCGGGTGGCCACCGCGTGCAGCGCGTACCCGCCACCGAAACCCAGGGCCGCATCCACACCAGCGCCTGCACCGTGGCCGTGCTGGCCGAGCCCGACGAAGCACAGGCGGTGCAGATCAACCCGGCCGACCTGCGCATCGACACCTTCCGCGCCAGCGGCGCGGGCGGTCAGCACATCAACAAGACCGACTCGGCGGTGCGCATCCCCCACATCCCGACCGGCATCGTGGCCGAATGCCAGGACGACCGCAGCCAGCACCGCAACAAGGCCAAGGCCCTGCAGGTGCTGGCCGCCCGCATCGAAGAAAAAGAACGCAGCGACCGCGCCGCCAAGGACGCCGCCCTGCGCAAGGGCCTGATCGGCAGCGGCGACCGCAGCGACCGCATCCGCACCTACAACTTCCCGCAGGGCCGCCTGACCGACCACCGCATCAACCTGACCCTCTACAAACTGCCTTTCATCATGGAAGGCGAGCTGCAGGACGTGATCGCCGCCCTGCAGGCTGAGCGGCAGGCCGAACAGCTGGCCGAGTTGGAAATCGGCGGTGCCACATGAAGCTGCTTGAGAGCCTGCGCCGAGCTCAGACCCTGGGGCTGGACCGCATCGACGCCCAGCTGCTGCACCTGCTCGCCTTGGAGCGCCCGCCGCATGACCGGGCTTGGCTGGTGGCGCACGACACCGACGAGCTGGTTGACGATGTACTGGCCCGGTTGGAGCCGCTGCTTCAGCGCCGTTTGGCAGGTGAGCCCCTGGCCTACATCACCGGGGCCAAGGAATTCTTCGGCTTGCCCCTGCAGGTGGATGCCCGCGTGCTCGACCCGCGCCCGGACACCGAAACCCTTGTGGAGTGGGCACTGCAAGTGATACCCGAGGATGCGCCCTGCGATGTGATCGACCTGGGCACCGGCAGCGGCGCCATCGCCCTGGCCCTGCAGCACCAGCGCCCGCAAGCCCGCATCAGTGCCGTGGACGCCAGCCCTGAAGCACTGGCCGTGGCCCGTGGAAATGCCGAGCGACTGCAACTGCCCGTGCGTTTCATCCACAGCCACTGGCTGCGCGACGTTCAGGGGGCTTTCGACCTGATCGTCTCCAACCCCCCCTACATCCGCGCCGACGACCCGCACCTGGCCGCCCTGACGCACGAACCGCTGCAGGCCCTGGCCAGTGGCGCCGATGGTCTGGAGGACATCCGGGCCATCATCGAGCGCGCCCCTGCCCACCTGAAACCCGGCGGCTGGCTGCTGCTGGAGCATGGTTACGACCAGGCCGAGGCCGTACGTGCTTTATTTGCAAATGCAGGCTGGCAGAACGTCCAGTCGCGTCAGGATCTGGCCGGCATCGAACGCTGCACCGGGGCAAAGAAGGCCTGAAGACCCTCGCTGGTGAACAGGGTTTTGCAGGACAAGGGATAATTCAGACATTGATTTGAAAGAGGAGCGCCCCATGAGCGACACCCAACAACGCATCGACGAACTCGTCAAAGGCAACGATATCCTGCTGTTCATGAAAGGCAGCGCCAGCTTCCCCATGTGCGGTTTTTCCGGCCGTGCCGTGCAGATCCTCAAGGCCTGCGGCGTGGATCCCAAGGCCATCAAGACAGTGAACGTGCTCGACGATGCCGAAATCCGTCAGGGCATCAAGGAATACAGCAACTGGCCCACGATCCCTCAGCTCTACATCAAGGGCGAGTTCATCGGTGGCTCGGACATCATGATGGACATGTACGAGTCGGGTGAACTGCAGCAAGTCATTGCGGGCAAAGCCTGACTTTTCCCCTGCCCGCGGAAAGGCCCCCCTCGGGTGGCTTTGTTGTTTCTGCCCTTGAATCCGCTGCGATGCGGGGGGCGCCGGGCTCCTCATGATGCGCCGAAGCGCATAAATCGTCGCCCAGCGGCCCCCGCATCACAGCTGCCGTTCCTGGTTCATCAATCCAC
>CAXRGK010000117.1:0-10202 GCA_964230145.1 Burkholderiaceae bacterium
GGTTGACGTTGTTGGGGATTTTTTCGCTGTAGTTGATCGACATGAAAGTCTCCAGATGAAACTGCGGTGAGGTCAAAAATGAGGTTGCGGCAGGCCCACCGGGTTGCCCGCCGCACAACGTCGTTAAACGCGGTTGAGGTCGAACTGGACTTTTCGCCCTTGCCGTAGACCTTGAGTGCGCCTTTTTCACCGACCGCGTTGGGGCGCTGGAAGATCCAGTTCTGCCAGGCGGTCAAGCGACCAAAAATGCGGGTGAGCATGTTCTCTTTCTGCGCAAAGCGCAGGTTGGCTTCCAGACCGGTCAGGGCGTCGGGCGACATGGCGGCCCGCTCTTCGATGGCCAGGCGCAGCTCGTCGGCCCAGTCGATGTCGTCAGGGGCAGCCGTCACCAGGCCCAGGGCCAGGGCCGCGTCACCGTCCAGGGCCTTGCCCACGGCGTTGCGGGCGGCTTCCATCGGCGCGGCCTCTTCGTAGAAGCGGCGCTGCAGGCGGGACTGGTCGTTGACCATCGGCAGGTGGCCGAAGTTCATCTCGCCCAGGGTCAGCTTGGGCGCCTTGTCGGCATCGTCGGGCAGCACCAGCATGTAGGCGCGGTCGGCGGCGAAGGCCAGCTCGGCCAGCGAACCGGCAAAGCACGAACCCGGCTCGATCAGGGCGAACAGGCTGCGCGAGGACACGTCGATGCGGGCAAAGGTGCGGCGCATCATGCCCAGGGTTTCGCGGGCAAACCAGTGGTCCTGGTTGCCGAGCACGGCGGCGTCGGACGCCAGCACGGCGGCGGCGTCGCCCTCGGTCTTGAGCAGCCAGGTGCCGATGTCCAACTCGTTGGTGCGCATGTGCAGGATGGCGTCGTCCAGTTCACGCGTCATTTGCAGGGGGTACCAGTTGGCACCTGCGACCTCGATACCGGCCTTGTCAGCGGCCACGGGGGCGGTCGGGGCCTTGACGGTGAAGGTGGCGGTGCGCTTGATGCGGTCGATCACCACGCTCACATGGGTGTAGCTCAGGCGGTCGGCTTCGATGGTGCGGTTCAGGGGGGTCAGCTGCACACCTTTGGCGCCTTGCGGGCGGTTGCTGGTGGCGGCCAGTTTCTGGGCGCGCTCTTTCACGGCCTGCTGGAACACAGCGGGCTTGGCGATCGCATCGACCAGGCGCCAGTCCACGGCCTTCTGGCCGCGTACGCCTTCCTGGCTGGTGCAGAAAATGTCGGCCAGGTCGTGGCGCACATGGCGCTTGTCGGTCACGCGGGTCAGGCCACCGGTGCCAGGCAGCACGCCCAGCAGCGGCACTTCGGGCAGCGACACCGAAGAAGAACGGTCATCGACCAGCACGATCTCGTCGCAGGCCAGGGCCAGTTCGTAACCGCCGCCGGCGCAGGCACCGTTGAGGGCCGCGACGAACTTCAGGCCGTTGTGCTTGGACGAGTCTTCGATGCCGTTGCGGGTCTCGTTGGTGAATTTGCAGAAGTTCACCTTCCAGCCGTGGCTGGAGACGCCCAGCATGAAAATGTTGGCGCCCGAGCAGAACACGCGGTCGCGCAGGCTGGTCACCACCACGGTGCGCACTTCGGGGTGCTCGAAGCGGATGCGCTGCAGCGCGTCGTGCAGCTCGATGTCCACACCCAGGTCGTAGCTGTTGAGCTTGAGTTTGTAGCCCGGACGCAGGCCGGCGTCTTCGTTGATGTTGATGCCCAGCGTGGCGATCTCGCCGTCGAAAGACAGGTTGATGTGCTTGTATTGGGCGGGACTGGTTTGGTAATCCACGGTCAGGGCAGCGCTCATGAAGGTCTCCGGAAAAATGATTCAGGTCAATAGATGCACTTCAGTGCATGTTTAGATGAATTTTATTGCTGACCTTGGAGGTGCGCAACATGCAATTTAATGCATTTAATGCGTATTTACCCTAGGAACTGAGCGGCAAACCCAATTGCTGGCGCACAGCCCCGCGCAAGGCATCAAAGGCCTGGTCTTCTGTTCGGCCACTGGTGTTCACGCAGAGGTCCGCTTTCGAGTAGAAGGCCGAGCGCCCTTCCAGAATGCGCCGAAGGTCTTCCATGGCCTCGCGGCTGGCCGCCATCGGCCGCATGTCGCCTTGCGCCGCCACGCGGCCCATGTGGTCCTGCGGATCGGCCTGCAGCCAGACAGTGGTGCAGTGCGACAGCAGCAGATTGAAGTTGGCCGAATCCGAGACCAGCCCACCCGGCGTGGCGATGACCACCTCGGGGTAGATCTGGATGGCTTCTTCGAGGGCACGGCGCTCGTAACGGCGGTAAGCATTGGCGCCATACAGGTTGTGGATTTCACTGATCTGGCAGCCTGCGAACTGCTCGATTTCGCGGCTGAGCTCAATGAAGGGATAACCCAGATCAGCCGCCAGGCGCTGGCCCAGCGCGGTCTTGCCTGCCCCCCGCAAGCCAATAAGCGCAATGCGTGCCTGGCGAGCCTGCGCGCTGCCCCCTTCGCCCAGCATTTCAGCCAGTTGCACACGCACCCTGCGCAGATCGGCCTCACTGCGTTTGGACAGCAATTCGCGGATCAGCAGCCACTCGGGAGAACTGGTGGTGACATCCCCCAGCAGCTCGGCCAGCGAGCATTGCAGCGCTTGCGCCACCTGCAGCAGGACCAGCACCGACACATTGCCAGTGCCGTATTCCAGATTGGCCAGATGCCGCTCCGACACCTGCGCCGCCACGGCCACCGCCCGGCGCGTCATGCCCTGGCGCGAACGCAGATTGCGCACACGCTCACCCAGCGCCACCAAAAAGGGACTGCGGCGCTCCTCTTGCGCTGCAGCCTGAGCCGTGGAGTCCACATCCACCCATTCCGAAGAACCCATGTTGTCTCGATTCGAATTCAGGGAAAACCCCTTGTTTTGCCATCCTGACGAAATATGCACTTTAATGCATACTCCACAGGACGCACGATAGTGCATTTATACCGCCATCACCGGCTTGCGACCAGTTTTTGTTGCCACTCACCCCCTTCATTGCCCGACATCCGCCCCATGACCACCCCATTGCTCCCCAACTTCTTTGCTGGCCGCTGGCAAACCGGCGCAGGTACCGGCACCCCCCTGTTTGACCCGGTGCTGGGCACCGAGCTGGCCCGCGTCTCCAGTGCCGGCATCGACCTGGAGGAAGGTTTTGCCTTTGCCCGCCAGCAAGGCGGTGTGGCGCTGCGTGCGCTGAGCTACGGCCAGCGCGCTGCGTTGCTGGGCAAGATCGTGGAGGTGCTGCAAGCCCACCGCGATGCCTACTACGAGATCGCCACCACCAACAGCGGCACCGTGGCCAAGGACTCGGGCGTGGACATCGACGGCGCCATCTTCACCCTGGGCTACTACGCCAAGCAGGGCGCAGCCCTGGGCGACGCCACGCTGCTGCTCGACGGCGAGCGCATCCGCATGGCCAAGGACCCCGCCTTCCAGACCCAGCACATCCAGGTGCCCACGCAAGGCGTGGCGCTGTTCATCAACGCCTTTAACTTCCCCAGCTGGGGCCTATGGGAAAAGGCCGCCCCGGCCCTGCTCTCGGGCGTGCCGGTCATCGTCAAACCCGCCACCGCCACGGCCTGGCTGACCCAGCGCATGGTCAAGGATGTGGTCGACGCGGGCGTGCTGCCCGTGGGCGCGCTGTCGGTCATCTGCGGCTCGTCGGCCGGCCTCATGGACCAACTACAAGCTTTTGACGTGGTCAGCTTCACCGGCTCGGCCGAAACAGGCAAGATCATCCGCAGCCACCGCGCCGTGAGCGAGCTGTCGGTGCGCTGCAACATCGAGGCCGACAGCCTGAACTCGGCCCTGCTCTCGCCTGCCGCCACCGAAGGCAGCGAAGCCTTCAAGCTGCTGGTCAGCGAAGTCGTGCGTGAGATGACCGTCAAGTCCGGCCAGAAGTGCACCGCGATCCGTCGCATCTTCGTGCCCCGCGCGCTCTACAAGGCCGCTGCGCTGGCCATTGGGGCCAAACTGGCCAAAACCACCGTGGGCAACCCGCGCAACGAATCCGTTCGCATGGGCGCGCTGGTCAGCCAGGAGCAAAAAGCCAGCGTGCTGGCGGGCCTGGCCCAACTGAAAACCGAAGCCGCTGTATTGTTTGACGGCAACACAGCGCCGTTGGTCGATGCCGATGCGTCCAGCGCCTGCGTGGCGCCGGTGCTGCTGGGCACCGAATCGCCCATGAGCGCCCAGGTGCTGCACACGGTCGAGGTGTTCGGCCCCGTGGCCACCCTGATGCCGTATGACAGCATCGACGAGGCCTACACCATGATCCGCCGCGGCGAAGGATCGCTGGTGTGCTCGGTCTACAGCGAAGACCCCGCCTTCACCGCACAGGCTTCGGTGGCGCTGGCCAGCAGCCACGGCCGCGTGCACGCGATCTCGCCCGATGTGGCGGCTCTGCACAGCGGGCACGGCAATGTGATGCCCATGAGCCTGCACGGCGGCCCCGGCCGCGCAGGCGGCGGCGAAGAGCTCGGCGGCCTGCGGGCACTGAACTTCTACCACCGCCGCTCGGCCGTGCAGGGCACTTCGCTGGCGCTGGACCAGATCGCCGCGCAGGGCGCCAAATTGCCCATCTGACCTTGTAGGAAGCCGCCCCTGCGGCCGAAAATGACCCCCATTCGGCCGCAGGGGCGGCCTCCAACAAAACAGACCTTGATGCAGGAGACAAACATGAGCCATGCGAGCCCCCCACCCACCGAATTCAACTTTGCCCAGCACTTGATCGCCGCCAACGCGGGCCGCGCCACCAAAACCGCCCTGATCGACGATGTGGGTTCGGTCAACTACGGCCAGCTGGCTGAGCAGGTGCGCCGTTTTGCACACGGCCTGCAAAAGCTGGGCCTCAAGCGCGAAGAGCGCGTGCTGCTGCTCATGCAAGACAGCAGCGACTGGGTGGTCGCTTTCCTCGGCTCACTCTACGCGGGGGTGGTGCCGGTGGCCGTGAACACCCTGCTGACCGCAGACGATTACGCCTTCATGCTGGCCAACAGCCGCGCGCAGGCCGCGCTGGTCTCGGGTGCGCTGCTGCCCACGCTGCAGTCGGCTCTGGCTCAGGCCAAAAACGAAGTCCAGAACGTGGTGGTATCGCGCCCGACCGAGGCCCTGCCGGCTGGTCTGCACGACATGGCCACGCTGGTGGCGCAGGGCCAGGCCGGCGTGCCAGCGACCACGCTGGCCGATGAACCGGCTTTCTGGCTGTACTCGTCCGGTTCGACCGGCAAACCCAAAGGCACGGTACACACCCAGGGCAACCTGTACTGGACCGCCGAGCTGTACGGCAAGGGGGTGCTGCAACTGCGCGAGACCGATACCGTCTTCTCGGCCGCCAAGCTGTTCTTCGCCTACGGTCTGGGCAACGCCCTGACCTTTCCGCTGAGCGTGGGCGCCAGCGTGGTGCTGATGGCCGAACGCCCCACCCCGCAGGCCACTTTCAAGCGCATGGTCGAGCATCAGCCCACCGTGTTCTACGGCGCACCCACAGGCTACGGCGGCATGCTCGCCAGCCCCGATTTACCGAAGAAAAGCCAGGTCGCATTGCGCCTGTGCTCGTCCGCTGGCGAGGCGCTGCCGCGCGACATCGGCGAACGCTGGACGGCCCACTTCGGCTGCGAAATCATCGACGGCATTGGCTCGACCGAAATGCTGCACGTCTTCCTGTCCAATCGCCCTGGCGATGTGCGCTACGGCACCACAGGCAAACCCGTGGAAGGCTACGAAGTGGAGCTGCGCAACGAGGACGGCAGCGTGGTCAGCGGCCACAACGAAATCGGTGATCTGTACATCAAGGGCCCCAGCAGCGCCCTGATGTACTGGAACAACCGTGAGAAATCGCGCGACACCTTCCAGGGCGCGTGGACCAAAAGCGGCGACAAGTACACCCGCGACATCGACGGCTACTACACCTACGCCGGCCGCAACGACGACATGCTCAAGGTCAGCGGCATCTACGTCTCGCCCTTCGAGGTCGAGGCCACGCTCGTGCAGCACCCCGCCATTCTGGAAGCCGCCGTGATCGGCAAGGAAGACAGCGACGGCCTGACCAAGACCAAGGCCTTCATCGTGCTCAAGTCCGGCCAGCGTCTGAGTGAAGACGAAGTCAAGGCCTTCGTCAAGGAACGCCTGGCCCCCTACAAGTACCCGCGTTTCATCGAATTCGTGGCCGAATTGCCCAAGACCGCCACCGGCAAGATCCAGCGCTTCCGTCTGCGCGACCTGGAGCAGCAGCGCGGCTGAGCACCTGCTCGCAGCCGCTGGCGCCCCTGTACAACAGGGTGCCAGCGGTGCACATCACCGGGCCTGATCCGCCATGACGCGTTCGATCGCTTGCTCCAGTGCCTGTTGCGACATGGGCTTGGACACATAGCCGTCGGCACCGGCCGCCAGAAAACGCTCGCGGTCCCCGGTCATGGCGTGGGCCGTGACCATCAAAACGGGGGTGCGCCGACCGGTCCCGGCCTCGCGCTCGCGCAACAGACGCAAGGCGGTCAGGCCATCGAGCACCGGCATCATCACATCCATCAGCACCACATCAAAAGAATGCTGGGCAAGGCGGTCCAGCGCCTGCTGGCCATCTTCAGCGGTGACAAAAACATGCCCCATGCGCTGCAACATGACCTCGGCCAGCTTGCGGTTGATGGCATGGTCTTCCACCAGCAAGACCGACAGACCGCGGGCCACAGGCGCAGCCCCTGTGCCGGTCTTCTCGGGCAGTACAACAGCCGCTGCTGCCTGATCTTGCACATCGACTGCCTTCAATGGAATGATGGCCACAAAGGACGTTCCTTCGCCCGGTTGGCTTTGCGCCGATACTTCGCCCCCCATGAGCTGCAAGAGGCTGCGTGTGATGGCCAAACCCAGGCCTGTGCCACCGTAGGACCGCGTCACCGATCCATCGGCCTGGGTGAACGGGCTGAACAGCGCCTCGGTACGTGCCGGATCAAAGCCGATGCCAGTGTCAGTGATGGTGATCTGCAAACTTTGCCGGCCATCGGTTTCTGCCTTGACGCAGGCATGGACAAGCACATGCCCCCGATCGGTGAACTTGATGGCGTTGCCGATCAGGTTGGTAAGGACCTGCCGCACACGCACCGGATCCAGCCAGGCCAGCGCCGCCAGGCCCTCTTCGGTTTGCACCTCGAAATTCAGCCCTTTGGCGAGCGCCAGATGTTCGAGTGAGCGTGCGGTATGGCGTATCAGCTGGGCCGGACTGACCTGCAGCAACTCCAGATCCAGGGCCTTGGCCTCAATCTTCGAGAAATCCAGGATTTCATTGATGATGTTGAGCAGATGGTTGGCCGAATCACGCGCCAAGCTGAGGTACTCCTTCTGCGCCTCGCAGTCCTGGGTCCCCAACGCCAACTCGGTCATGCCCACAATACCGTTCATGGGGGTTCGGATTTCATGGCTCATGTTGGCCAGAAACTCCCCCCTCAGGCGGTTGGCTTGTTCGGCCTTTTCTTTGGCTTCCACCAGCAAGTCCTGCGCCTCTTGCACAGAGGTGTAGTCCTGGATCAAAGCGATGAAGAAATGCTCGCTGTCCACACGCGTTTCGCTGATCGTCAAGCGCAGCGGAAACAGGCGGCCATCACTTCGGCGCCCCTGCAGCAGACGCGGCTGGTTGATCAGGCGTTGGTTGCCCGTGTCCAGATATCGCTGCAGGTGCTCATCATGGTGGGCACGTTCTTCGGTGTTCATCAGAACTTTCACGTTGCGCCCCAGCAGTTCAGCCTGCGGATACCCAAAAAGGTGACTGACAGCGGGGTTGCACTGCACGATCGTGCCGCAGCGGTTGGCCACCACGATGGCGTCGGGCACAGACGCAAAAATGCTGTTGAGCTTGCTCTCGCTCAGACGCAATTCACGCATGGCCTCTTCGCGTTCAGCCGAAAGCCGGCGTGATGTGGCCAGCGCCAGACGAATGCGCCGCACCGAAAACCAGATGAGCACCAGCCCGCACAGCAGCACCGCCAACAACACGGTGAAGGTCCGGTTGAGGACATCCGTGCTGGCGAGTTGCCATTCGGACACGGGCAGCACCACCTCGAGTGCGCCACGCACATCGCCGACTTTCCAGTCGGTCCTGGGCGAGCCCGGGTACTGGTTGTGACAGGCCACGCAGCGGTCAAGCATCCGGTCTGCCTGCGCATACCTGAGCACCCGCACGCCGTGACGCATTTCCTCCCTCACGAAAGGCTCGTCAGGTTGTTCCTTGAGGTGCTGCAAAGCCTCTCGCTGAAAGTCGTCCAGCTGGCGTTCCGCCTGCCGCCAGGGAAAAGGCTGATCGCTGTAGAGACTGACCTGCGTGCCCCCATCCACTTTGGACAGGTAGTGGCCCAGCTCAATGGTGAGCGTGGCGGGCAATGGCAATGCTTTTTCTCGATGCTTGTAGTCGTGCGTGACTTCCAGTCCCCCTGCCACAGCCCTGGGCACCAGTTCAAGCGTGTAGAAGTTGCGGAACTGCGTGATGGAAGCGGCGTGAGCCTGGGCCGATTCGGTGGCGTACTGACGCACCATCCGTTCGCTGGAATGGTAGGTGTAGGCCACCACGCCCACGCTCAGGGTCAACAGCAGCACCCCAAGCCCTTCCATGGGCCAGCGCCGCAAGGCCCTGCGCGCGCTGTCCAGCAGTCGATTGATCACACCCACCTCCCCAATGAGGAGGCGGATGATAACAATGAATCAATATTAAGTATTCAAAATCAGGTGTCTTTGCTGATCTTGATGCTCGGGAACTTGCTGGAGAAGTCCTTGGCCTTGGCTGCCACCTTGATGGCCACCTGGCGCGCCACGGCCTTGTAGATGCCGGCGACTTCGCTGTCCGGGTCGGACACCACCGTGGGCTTGCCGTTGTCGGCCTGCAGGCGGATCTGCAGGTTCAGCGGCAGCGCGCCCAGGTAGTCCAGGCCTTTTTCGGCGGCGTAACGCTGGCCGCCACCTTCACCAAAGATGTGCTCCACATGGCCACATTGGGTGCAGACGTGCACCGCCATGTTTTCCACCACGCCCAGAATCGGCACGCCCACCTTCTCGAACATGGCCACGCCCTTGCGCGCGTCCAGCAGGGCGATGTCCTGCGGGGTGGTGACGATCACGGCACCGGTCATGGGCACGCGCTGGCTCAAGGTGAGCTGGATGTCGCCGGTGCCCGGGGGCATGTCGACGATGAGGTAATCCAGATCCTTCCAGTTGGTCTGACGCAGCAGCTGCTCGAGCGCCTGGGTGGCCATGGGGCCGCGCCAGATCATGGCCTCGTCCTGGTTGACCAGGAAACCGATGGACATGACCTGCACGCCGTAGTTTTCCAGAGGCTCCATGGTCTGGCCGTCCTCGCTCTCGGGGCGACCTTCGATGCCCATCATCATCGGCTGGCTAGGGCCGTAGATGTCGGCGTCCAGAATGCCCACGCGGGCGCCTTCGGCGGCCAGCGCCAGCGCCAGGTTGACGGCGGTGGTGCTCTTGCCCACGCCGCCCTTGCCCGAGGCCACGGCGATGATGTTCTTGACCTGTGGCAGCAGGGCCACGCCGCGCTGGGCCGCGTGGGCAATGATCTTGCTGCTCACGTTGGCCGAGACGTTGTCCACGCCGGCCACGCCCTTGGCCGCAGCGATCAGAGCCTGGCGCAGCGCCGGGATCTGGCTCTTGGCCGGGTAGCCCAGCTCGACGTCGAACGACACGTTGCCCCCCTCGACGCTGAGGTTCTTGAGCTGCTTGGTGGAGACGAAATCCTTGCCGGTGTTGGGATCGACGACAGTCTGCAGGGCCTGGAGGAGTTGTTCTGTGGTTGCCATGGGAGAAACTTCGGATAGGAGTCGGGCAGTGTAGCGACAACTCATAAAATCGGGGATTCCCCTAAAACTCGACACACCATGTCCGCTCAGAGCACCGCCCGCCAGCTGTTCGTCACCACCGCCCTGCCGTACGCCAACGGCAACTTCCACATCGGCCACATCATGGAATACATCCAGGCCGACATCTGGGTGCGGGTGATGCGCATGCAGGGCCACGAGGTGCACTTCGTGGGGGCTGACGACGCCCACGGCGCGCCGATCATGATCGCGGCAGAAAAAGCCGGCATCACACCCCAGCAGTTCGTGGCCAACATTGCCGCTGGCCGCAAGCCCTATCTGGACGGCTTTCATATCGCCTTTGACAACTGGCACAGCACCGACGGCCCCGAGAACCACGAACTGGCCAAGGAAATTTAC
>CAXRGK010000118.1:0-8047 GCA_964230145.1 Burkholderiaceae bacterium
GAATGAGGCTCTGTTCGCGCGCAGGGGCGCGCTTCTACAAGCAAATGGGGATAGCCCCCCGGGTATTCAAGACCGCATGCACAGTTCAGAGCCATCTGGCCACACCGGCCGCGATCATGCTCAGGATCAGGGTGCTGGTGATCGGGATCTGCCAGTCGCGTCCGAACAGGCGAAAGTTCAGATCGCCCGGCAACTTGCCAAAGCCCAGCTTCTGCAGCCAGGGCTGCAAGCCGCTGAAGATGACCAGCGCCAGGAGGGTGACCAGAAACCAGCGGATCATGCCTGGCCAAGCCTCACAAGCGGTGCGTGCGGTCGCCGTGGGCAAAGCCCTGCGCCGGCCATTCCTGGGTGGCCAGGCCGATCACCTTGAACAACTCGCCCATCTCGTGCTCGTTGACCAGGCGGGCCGCCTGCACCCGCTCGGGCAAAGACGCTTGCTCCATACGCTGCGTGAGGCCCAGATTGAACAGAAAGTGCGCCTGGCAGGTGTAGCCCAGCACCTGCAAACCGGCGTTTTGCGCAGCCAGGGCAATGCCGGTGAAGTTCACATGCGCGGTGATGTCTTTCAGGCCGACTTTGTCCAAGGGGTTGTCGTCGGCTTCGTGCAGGTGGTGGCACATGACGGTGCCCATGTGCCGTTGCGGGTGGTAGTACTCGGCCTCGGGAAAGCCGTAGTCCAGAAAAAAGGCCGCGCCGCCACGACCAGCCTGCAGGCGCTCGGCCAGGCTGGCGATGAAGGCCTCCCCCTGCGGGTGGATTTCGGTCAGGTAGTCCTGATCGCCTTCGATGTCCAGAGGAGGACGCAAATCGGTGGGACGGTCGGCCCAGGCCAGGCCGGCACCCTCGGTCACCACGCCACGTTCGTGCCAGACACCGCTTTGGCGCACCAGCAGCTGCACCGGCATGGCGTCCAGCACTTCGTTGCCGACCACCACGCCTTCGATGGCCTCGGGCCAGGCATTCAGCCAGCGCACCTTGTGGGCATGTGCGGCCAGGGTCTGCGCTTGGCGCGCGCGCAGCGTACCCGACAAATCGATGATGGTGTAACGCCGCACTTTGTCGCCCAGCGCATCGAGCAACTGCAGGGCCAGGGCCCCCGTGCCCGCCCCGAACTCGAACACCTCGGAGGTCGCGGTCTTTTCCAGGGCCTCGCCCACCTGCACGGCCAGAGTCTGGCCAAACAGCGGTGTCAGGCCCGGGGCCGTCACAAAATCGCTGCCACTGTCCGGCATGGTGCCAAACTTCTGCAGCGCGCTGGTGTAGTACCCCAGCCCGGGCTCGTACAGGGCCAAGGCCATGAAACGGTCAAACGGGAGCCAGCCACCAGCTTCGGCAATGGCCTCATGCACCCGCCGGACCAGGGGGCTCGTTAAACTTGGGGGTTCTTTGCTCACCTGCCGATTGTCCCCCAATCGTTCACCGCTTCGCCTCGACCCACCATGAATCCCGCCCAGCGATCCTCGCCCCCCCGCACCGTGCTGGTGACGGGCGCCGCACGCCGCCTCGGGCGGGAAATTGCCTGGGCGCTGGCCAACCAGGGCTGGCAGGTGGCCGTGCACTGCCGCAGCTCACGTGCAGACGCCGAAGTCACGGCCGCCGGTTGCCGCGAACGTTCGGGTCTGGACAGCGCGGTGTTCGAAGCCGACCTGGCCGACGAATCGGCCGTGCGCGCCCTGCTGCCCCAGGTGGTGGCACGCTTCAAACAGGTGGACGCGGTGGTCAACAACGCTTCGCTGTTCGAACATGACACGGCGCAGGACTTCAGTTACGCGCACCTGGAGCAGCACTTTCGCAGCAACACGGCCGCGCCCATCGTGCTCGCCAGCGCCCTGCACGCCCACTTGCAGCAACGTGGCGCAGAGGCCGCCAGCGGCGCGGTGATCAACCTGCTGGACCAGAAGCTGTGGAACCCGAACCCGGACTTCCTGAGCTACACGCTGTCCAAGGCCGCACTGGAAGCCGCCAACACCCTGCTGGCCCAGGCGTTGGCTCCGCGGGTGCGGGTGGTGGGCGTGGCCCCGGGCTTGACGCTGACCAGCCACATGCTGAGCGACGAGAAGTTCGAGCAACTGCACCAGCTCAGCCCGCTGGGCCGTTCGTCCACGCCCGAAGACGTGGCCGCCACTGTGGCCTTTGCGCTGAACAACCGCTCCCTCACCGGCACCACACTGCTGGTGGACGGCGGCCAGCACCTGCGGCGCTTTGACCGTGACTTTTCCCTGATGTGAGGCGCCATGCTCAACCGCGGCCTGCAAACCCTTTCGCTCACCGGTCTGCGCTTTGACGCGAACCTGGGCATCCTTGAACACGAAAAAACCGATCCGCAGCCGATCCAGGTGGACGCCGAGCTGAACATGGGCACCCAGCCCCTGCTGCCCAGCGACGACGACATCAGCGCGGTGCTGGACTACCGCAAGGTGCGCAAGATCATCATCGACGAATGCACCGCCGAACATGTGAACCTGCTCGAAACACTGATCGGCAAGCTGGCCAACCGCCTCATGCAGCTGCCTGGCGTGCTGGGCGTGCGCGTCAAGATCGCCAAGCTTGAAATTTTTGAAGATTGCGAAGTCGCCATTCGCATGGAAACCGGACAGTGGTGAAGCCCATGAACGCACCTGCAGAAAACATCTGGATCGAGGCCGAGACGGCCCACGGGGCCGACGCCGCCAAAACCGCCAAGATCGAGCGTGAAACCCACAAGCTCGAAAAACGCCTGTGCCGCCAGGTCGGCCAGGCGATTTCAGACTTCAACATGATCGAAGCGGGCGACCGCGTCATGGTCTGCATGTCCGGCGGCAAGGACAGCTACGGCATGCTCGACATCCTGATGAAGATGAAAGCCCGCGCGCCGGTGGACTTCACGCTCGTGGCGGTCAACCTCGACCAGAAGCAGCCTGGCTTTCCGGCCGAGGTGCTGCCCAACTACCTCAAAGCACTGGGCATCGAGTTCCACATCGAGACGCAGGACACCTACTCCATCGTCAAGGACAAGATTCCCGAAGGCAAAACCATGTGCAGCCTGTGCTCGCGCCTGCGCCGCGGCATCCTGTACCGCGTGGCACGCGAGCTCAAGTGCAACAAGCTCGCGCTCGGCCACCACCGCGACGACATGCTGCAGACCTTCTTTTTGAACATGTTCTTTGGCGGCAAGCTCAAGGGCATGCCCCCGAAGCTGGTGAGCGACAACGGCGAATTCATGGTGATCCGCCCGCTGGCCTATGTGGCCGAAACCGACCTGCAGCGTTGGGCCACGCACCGACAGTTCCCCATCATCCCCTGCACCCTGTGCGGCAGCCAGGAAAACCTGCAGCGTCAGGTGGTGGGCAACATGCTGCGCGAATGGCAAAAGAAACACCCCGGCCGCATCGAAAACATGTTCGCCGCGCTGCAGAACGTGGTGCCCTCGCACCTGATGGACCACCAGCTGCACAACTTCAAAAACCTGCAGATCACGGGGATTGCCGATGAGGCTGGCGACAAGGCCTTCGATGAGGAAGAATTCAGCGAAGCTTCCTTGCCTGGCATCCAGGTCATCTCGATGAACTGAACACCATGAAACGCCTTGCCACCCTGCTCACACTCGCATTGGCCGCCCTGCTGACCGGCTGTGCCGGCATGCGGGTGGTGGACAGCCAGGTGCTGGCCGTGGCCAATGTCCCGCCCGGGGTGCAGCTGCAGGGCGCGAAATACCGCTTCGAACGCCTGCCCTCGCAAGTCAGCAACCCTGAAGCCGGTCTGGCCGAACAGCAGGCCGAGCAGGCGCTGGCCGCCGTGGGTCTGGTGCGCGACGATGCGGCCGCCCAACTGAGCGTGCTGGTGGGCTTTCAGGGCACCCAGTACCTGGCCGACCCCTGGGGCTACCCTTATCCCGGCACCTACGGCAGCATCTCGATCGGGCGCGGCGTGCCCTGGGGCTCTGGCGTGGGTTTCGGCATGGGCATGCGCTTTCCGCCCCCCACACACTACCGCCGCGAGGTCAGCCTGATCCTGCGTGACCTGAAATCCGGCCAGGTGGTCTACGAAACCCGTGCCAGCCACGACGGCCCCTGGAGCGACCACAAAACCATCTTCGCCACCCTGTTCAAGGCCGCGCTGGCGAATTTTCCGAACCCGCCTGCCGGACCACAGCGGGTGAACATCGAGATCCCCCGCTGAGCATGGAAGCCACCCGCATCCTCGCCATCCGCCATGGCGAGACCGCCTGGAATGTCGACACCCGCATCCAGGGCCACCTGGACATCCCCCTCAATGCGACGGGACTGCAGCAGGCCCGCTGGCTGGCCCAGACCCTGGCCGAACGCGATGCGCTGCACGCCATCTACGCCAGCGACCTGTCGCGCGCCCATGTGACGGCGCAGACCATCGCCGAGGCTGCTGGCCTGGCGGTCAGCACCCACCCCGGCTTGCGCGAGCGTTCCTTTGGCGACTTTCAGGGCCGCACCTTCGCCGAGATCGAAGCCGAACTGCCCGAACACGCCCAGCAGTGGCGCAAGCGCAGCCCCGAATGGGCGCCGCCCGGCAACGGGGAATCGCTGATCGCCCTGCGCGAGCGGGTGCTGGCCACGGTGGATGAACTGGCGGCCCGCCATGTCGGCGAACAGATCGTGCTGGTGGCCCACGGCGGCGTGATGGATGTGCTCTACCGCGCCGCCACCCGGCTGGACCTGCAGGCCCCGCGCACCTGGCTGCTGCCCAACACCGCCGTCAACCGGCTGCTGTGGACCCCGCAGGGGCTGAGTCTGGTCGGCTGGGCAGACACCAGCCACCTCGACGCGCAGACACGCGACGAAACCACCTCCTGAGCAGGCCTCTGTGGGAGGCCGCCCCTGCGGCCGAATGAATGGGTTTTCGCGCGCAGGGGCGCGCTCCTACAAGAAGTTACTCGCCGAAGAGACCACCCGCCGCCTTGGGTGGCGTGACGCCCAGATGCCGGAAGGCCGCCAGCGTGGCAATGCGCCCGCGCGGCGTGCGCTGCAGGTAGCCCTGCTGGATCAGGTAGGGCTCGATCACGTCCTCGATCGTGTCGCGCTCCTCGCCGATGCTGGCTGCGATGTTGTCCAACCCGACCGGTCCGCCGTCAAAGCGGTGGATCACCGCCTCAAGCAGCTTGCGGTCCATCAGGTCAAAGCCTTCGGGGTCCACATCCAGCATGGCCAGCGCCGCCTTGGCCATGGCCTGGGTGATGCGGCCGTCGCCCATGACCTCGGCATAGTCGCGCACACGGCGCAGCAGGCGGTTGGCGATGCGGGGGGTGCCGCGTGAGCGGCGCGCGATCTCGAACGAGCCCTCGGGGTCGATGGGCGCCTTGAGCAGACCACTGCTGCGCGTCACGATGCGCGTCAGTTCTTCGGGCGAATAGAACTCCAGGCGCGAGACGATGCCAAAACGGTCGCGCAGCGGGTTGGTCAGCATGCCGGCACGGGTGGTTGCCCCCACCAGCGTGAAGGGCTGCAGATCGAGCTTGATGCTGCGCGCCGCCGGCCCCTCGCCGATCATGATGTCGATCTGGTAGTCCTCCAGCGCGGGGTAGAGGATTTCCTCGACCACGGGCGAAAGGCGGTGGATCTCGTCGATGAAGAGCACATCGTTACGCTCGAGGTTGGTCAGCAGCGCCGCCAGATCCTTGGGCTTTTCGAGCACCGGGCCGCTGGTCTGACGCAGGTTCACGCCCAGCTCGGCCGCGATGATGTGGCTCAAAGTGGTCTTGCCCAGTCCTGGTGGACCGAACAGCAGCACATGGTCCAGCGGTTCCTCGCGCTTTTTGGCGGCGCCAATGAAGATCTCCAGCTGCTCGCGCACCTTGGCCTGGCCCACGTATTCATCGAGCTGTTTGGGGCGCAGGGCGCGTTCGATGGCCTCTTCGCTGTTGGACACGGGCGCAGCAGAAACCACCCGGGGGGTCGGGGGCAGCGCAAAGTCGTCGGTCTTGATGCTCATGACGCGATTGTCTTACTTGGCCAGCGCCTTGAGCGCCAGCTTGATGCCCTCGCTGACACCCACGTCCTGCGGCAGGCCCTTGAGCGCGGCAGCGGCTTCCTTGTCGCTGTAGCCCAGCGCGACCAGCGCCTGCTGGATGTCGCCCTGCGCATCACCCAGGGCCGCTGCGGGCGCACCGATGTCGGCGCCCAGCTTGCCCTTGAGTTCGAGCAGCAGGCGTTCGGCGGTTTTCTTGCCAATGCCCGGCACCTTGACCAGGCGACCCGCCTCCTGGCTGGTCACGGCCTGCGCCAGTTCGGCCACGCTCATGCCCGACAGGACGGAGAGCGCCGTGCGCGGGCCCACGCCCGAAATCTTGATGAGCTGGCGAAAGGCCTCGCGCTCGGCCGCCGTGCCAAAGCCGTAGAGGATCTGCGCGTCTTCGCGCACCACAAAGTGCGTGAGCAGACTGACCTTCTCGCCAGTGGCTGGCAGGTTGTAGAAGGTGCTCATGGGCACATTGACCTCGTAGCCCACGCCATGGCAGTCCACGATGACTTCGGGCGGGTTCTTGTCGCTGAGGAGGCCAGTGAGTTTGCCGATCATGAAGGGTTGCCCTGGGTTGCGCGGTCTGGAGGAAAATCGGGGGTCACGGCCCATCCACAGCAGGCCACACACCCTCGAAGCAGGATTATCCCTTGATCGTTCGCCACACCTTCACCCCGCACAACAACACCCGCCTGTCGCACCTGTGCGGCCCGATGGACGCGCACCTGCGCAGCATCGAGGCCGGCCTGCAGGTCAGCATTGCGCACCGCCACGAGCAGTTCAAGGTCGACGGCCCCAAAGCCCAGGCCCAGCAGGCCATGGAGCTGCTGCAGGCGCTCTACGAAATGGCCGAGCGTCCGATTGCGGCCGACACCGTGCAGTTGATGATGGCCGGCGACGGCGAAAACGGCGCAGAGCAGCCCCCGCTGCAAACCCGCCGTGCCGACCTCAAGGCCCGCACCCCCACCCAGGCCGCCTACCTGGACAACATCGCCGGCCACGACATCACCTTCGGCATCGGCCCGGCCGGCACCGGCAAGACCTACCTGGCGGTGGCCGCCGCCGTGGATGCGCTCGAGCGCTCGGCGGTGCAGCGCATCGTGCTCACGCGCCCGGCGGTCGAAGCCGGAGAGCGCCTGGGTTTTCTGCCCGGCGACCTGTCGCAAAAGGTGGACCCCTACCTGCGCCCGCTGTATGACGCGCTGTACGACCTGATGGGCTACGACAAGGTGCAAAAGGCGTTTGAGCGCAACGCGCTGGAAATCGCGCCGCTGGCCTTCATGCGCGGGCGCACGCTCAACAACGCCTTCGTGATCCTGGACGAGGCGCAGAACACCACGCCCGAGCAGATGAAGATGTTCCTCACCCGCATCGGTTTTGGCGCCAAAGCCGTGATCACCGGTGATGTGAGCCAGATCGATTTGCCCAAAGGGCAACTCAGCGGCCTGATCGATGCCGAGCGGGTCCTCAAACGCGTCAAGGGCATCGCGTTTACCCGCTTCACCACCGCCGATGTGGTGCGCCACCCGCTGGTGGCCCGCATCGTCGACGCCTACGATGCCCAAGGCAGCGCCGTGCGCCGTCGCGCAGCCTCTCACGAAGAATGAACATGGCCCTGAAACAACTGCAACTCTCACTGCAATTCGGCGACATCCCCCACGCCGCCCGCCACCGCGCCGCCCTGCCCCGCCATGCGGTGACCCGCGCCATCCGCCACGCCCTGGCCCTGGACGCCGAGATCACGGTGCGCATCGTGGGCGAGGAAGAGGGTCGCGAACTCAACAAGAGCTACCGCCAAAAGGACTACGCGACCAACGTGCTGACGTTTGACTACGAGCAAGAGCCGGTGGTGATGGCCGATCTGGTGCTGTGCGCCCCGGTCGTGGCCCGCGAAGCCAAGGAACAGGGAAAAACGCTGGCAGCACATTACGCGCACCTGCTGGTGCACGGGGCTTTACATGCGCAGGGTTGGGACCACGAGACCTCGGAGGCCGATGCCGAGGAGATGGAGGCCTACGAGGTCGAGATCCTTGCTGGTCTGGGTTTGAAGAACCCTTATCGCTGATTCGTGCCGGGTGAG